>PLAD01000048.1 GCA_003134215.1 Armatimonadota bacterium | reverse complement strand
CCGAGGTCCCGAGCAACCGCCGCTGTACGTCAAAGATCAGTTCTGCGGATACCGACGGCTGCCGAACCAGAACATTATCAGGTTCGGCAACCACGTTGATTATGATTCTGCCGGTCTGCGTTCACCCGAGTTTGAACCAACTCCAGCACCTGGAGTGATGAGAGTGCTTTGCATCGGCGATTCCGTTACTTTCGGCGGCGTACAGACCGACCAGCAGCAAACATATCCGTACGATTTGCAAAAAGACCTCAACCAACGTTCGCATGGACACTACGAAGTGCTCAACGAATCAACCGGCGGTTGGGCCCTGGCAAATGAGGAAGGCTACATCAGCAAATTCGGCGTCTATAACAGTCAGATTGTCGTTGAAGAAATCGGTACAAATGACCTGACACAGCCTTTCGCGCCTGAAAATACGGTCGGGACAATAAGCTATCCTGATCACAAGCCTCTTTTAGGGCTGCAGGAGCTCGTTATGCGATATATATTGCCGCGCGTAGCCCCTACACTGTTCAACGTCACCGACCCGGGCGTAAACATACATCAAAACATATCGCAATTTAAAGCGAACCTTGCAATCATTCGAAAAATGAAAAAAGATGTAAATGCGGACGGCGCTAAGATGGTCGTTATTTTTATGAAGCAACCGACATTTTCCGAGCCCACTAATCCCACGACGGTATTCGAAGAACACACACTGTTCAAGACGCTCACGGATTTGAACATTCCATTCATCAGTCCTTCTGCCGAATTTATAAAAGAAGGCGACGCCAACTTGTTTCGGGATGGGGTGCATCCTAATCCATTAGGTGACAAACTAATGGCGAAGTCCGTAGCAACGCTGATTCCCTAACTTGAGGGACGTCCCTAACGTCGGCTAGACTGGAATTAGTTCACATTAATACGGCTCCGTAGGTCGCAGATGATAATCCCGACTCCCTATCAGGCTACACCTTTCGCAGACAACAGTTCCTCAAGCAGATTAACAACGCCGTCTCCGTAGGCCTGCCAACCACCCAATTGCTGCACCCGAAGTAAGCTTGCCTCTGACATGGTATTCCAGAGGCTTTGATCATCGGCTAATAGTTGGAGACGGTCGGCGATCGCAACAGAGTCTCGAACCGGCACGATGTAACCTTCAACTCCGTTATCAAAAAGATCCTCGGCTCCTGTGTTAGTGGTCGCGATTACCGGGCATCCGCACGCCATTGCTTGTGCCTGAACCAAAGCCAAGCCTTCTTCCAGACTTGGCAAGACCATTACGTGGCTGCGACTCATCGTCTCCTTTAACTTCTCTCGCGGTACGTGGCCGAGACAGCGAACAGGCTGCTTCGCAGCATATTCAGCGATCAGATCACGGACCTCGTCATTGACTGTGCCGGCGAGCGTTAGTTGCTTATTGGGATGATTTATTTTGCTGAACGACTCCAGCAGATATCGGGTGCCTTTTCTGAGAGAGGCTCCCCCAACGAACAGCACGTCGAATCTCGATGGATCGGGCTCGCCGACCTTGCTGAACGTTGTCAGGTCCACGCCGTACGGTACGAGCTTTATCTTGGCCTCGTCGAATCCTTCCTCTAAAAACGTTCGCTTTACGAACGTCGATGGAACAAGGATTCTGTCCGCAAGTTCAAACTCAGCGATTTCTTTGGCTATTTCACGCGGGTCCATGCCCTTGAAAACCATGCCTGAAAGTTTCGCCTCATCCCGCAATATTGACTGCTGATAATAAGTGTGGGAGGAGCCGCGGTCACAAATATATAACGACCCCCTGCTCTGCGCCCTTCGGCCAGCTTTCANNGCTTTCAGCGACGACCTCGCTTGTCCAATATATACGTCGCATTTCTGCATGTTGGCAGCAACATAAGCGTCCAGACTCTCGCCGGCAACCCATGCAAGAGGTTTATCTAAAACCGGAATCGTGCCAACCGGACCCAATCGTCCTCTTCCCATATATAGAGTTTGAAACCACGGAAAAGTTCTGATCACGCCGTTTGGCAGCATCTCGTGCTTTAGCTTAACATGTGGATACGCGGTGAAAATTTCCGCCAGGCAGTCACGGCGGNNCAGTTCTCGCGCTAGATCAAAATAGTGAAATCTTCCTATGGTCGAAACAACAACTCTCATAAGCTTGGTCTCAGAGAGGTCAAATGGCCGTTGGACATTGTACTGATTGTACCCTTCCATGAATCTGGGTAAGAGTCGAAGCAAGTTTGAACAGAAACATATTAATCGACTTGAGCCACACCAACAACCAAAGCGGGGCGTATGGGCGCATCACTATGACGCAACCAGCAGAATAACCGCGTCGCCCTTTGATATAAATTGGCCCGATTGGCTTATACTTTCACTAGCAGAAACCATGCCAATTGCGTAAAATCGCCAACTCCACGGGCGGGAGGGCAACGGCTCAAGCAGTGGGCGAAGCAATGACGAGGCTTCGACGCACATACAATCGCGCTTCCACATTTGACGTTGACGTTAGCACCAAAGTGGACTGCTCCCCTGAAATGAGACG
>PLAD01000009.1 GCA_003134215.1 Armatimonadota bacterium | reverse complement strand
AGGAGGGTGCGCCTCGTCAGTTGTCGATCATCAGGTCGGGTCATCGCATCCCGTCACGCTGGGGCCGCTCCTGATGCCAGGCCGGCGCAGAAAAGCATCGGTTCGCATGGCGAGACATTGCGATCGACATGTTGCAGTGTTACCTTCATGACGCCTTGGCTTTTCGTGGCTCGGCTTCCCACTAACCATGACATAACTGCGACAAAATATCTTTTGTTGGAAAAGGCCAAGATGGCATCTCAATTTGGCGACGCAGCGTTCCCCCTGCGCGACAAGACCCCGACTAGTTCAACTCAGTCCAGCGGCAGTCGCACAATACCCGCTCTCACTGGGATTCGATTCTTCGCGGCCGTATATGTGTTTACCTTCCATTTTGGAGCTTCCGCTCTCGATAGTGCCGGTGCCCCAAGACAGATCGCCACATTGCTGCACAACGGATTCTTCGGCGTCAGCGCATTTTTCGTTCTGTCCGGCTTTATTCTGGCGCATGCCCATCCCAAGACGTTTTCGAGCTCCATCGATTATTTTAACTATGCGATTTCGCGTTTCGGACGAATTTATCCCACCTATCTCTTTGCGCTCATTCTTGCGCTACCTTTGGCGATTGAGTCGCTCAAGCCAAAAAGTGCGCTTGCCGTACTATTCATGATCCAGTCGTGGGGAGGCGCCATATCGGACACCGGCTATTCTTGGATAATGCAGGCGTGGACCCTTTCGGTCGAACTGGGCTTTTACATTCTGTTTCCATTCCTCGTAAACCGATTTCGCCGTCTCTCGCAGCGCACATTAATTGCGTTCGTTTTGATTGATGCGGTAGTCCTGATCGCGGGTGCATTATCTACCATTCGTCCGGGAACCGTAACCAGTGGCGGATTGGATATAACCGCAAGTCAAAACGTTCCGAGTTGGTTGCTGTATGTTCCTTTACCCTTAACCCGGCTGCCGGAATTTATTCTTGGTGTCTTGTTCCACTGTATCGTGCGCGATTTACCGAGAAGTCCGACTCTAAGGACCAATATTGCTATGTACCTGGTGACTGCACTGACACTGGCGGTCCTGTCTAGTACGCCGAATGGTCACGTCGTGAGCATCGCTACGGTGTTGGTCGGAGGCCTGATTGCCCTAATTTACAAATCAGAAGCTAGTGGCTTCACGGCTTTTCTGGGCTGCCGGACGCTCCGCGTCCTGGGAAGCGCAAGCTATGCGCTTTATCTTTTGCAAGGGCCCCTACACGCCTACATGCTCATGTTCGTGGCTAGCCCTTATGGGCGGATTCTCGCCCTTCCGGTCACTGTCGTTGCGTCAATTGCGGTGTGGCATTTCATCGAAGAACCGTGCCGGATATTCATGATGCCTTTCCGAATTAAAGACGAAACCACAGATGTTGAAAATATTAAGGCAAAGTTGATCGAAGGTAGACCGTAATGCGTGGGTTGCCTTTAGAAATCATCCTCGATGGTCTTGGGTCAGAGCGATTCCTTGCCGCCTTAATCAAACGTCCCGCTGCAATGCGTGGCTTCGTGCAAGGGCATTGACCAATTCGGCCGCCGAAAAGCGCGAGATCGGCCCGGGCGTGGTGGGGATCAGCGTTACTACATCTTCGCTGAGCGGTCGCCAACAAATTGGATTGAAGTCGCGATCATCGTAGACGATTGCCAGAGGCGTGCGGGTCGCTGCGGCGATGTGGGCAACGGCCGTATCCGGCGTGAGGACCGCATCGGCGCGAGCAATCTTATTGAAAAGTTCGGAAATGTCGCTGGTCGGCTGAGAGAGAATAAGTTTTCCGGGAAATTCTTCATACACGTTTCGAACTTCCGGGGAACAGCTCTGAGAATCATTGACGTTGATCGTTATGGTTATGGATGCAATCCTTGCAATAAGCATTCGCACGATGTCGGTCAATTGTGAGATTGAGAACGTACGCGTTGGTGAGGCCCCGTATCCATTGATAAAGAAGTTGGTTATTTCGAGGTTCGTGTCGGCGGCGGCGCTTCTTGATCTTAAGCTGACGCTTTGCGGAACAATGCTCCGTAAATCACCGATTTGCGCATCAATACCGAGTGCAGCGAGGGTACGAACGAATCTGATTCCGACATGGTCTTTTGGGACCTCCAAGATCGGATCACTGATTGAAATCTGAAAAATGGAGTACTGAATTGCGGACAGGCCGATTGCTGTTCGTGGTCGTACCCAGCGGATGAATGCGAAATAGTCGATCATGGGAATCGGATCGAATGAGATGAGTATGTCAATGGGGTTTAACGCGGCGATGTTTCTGAGGCGTCGAAGTTTCAGCAGTCGTCGAAAAGTAGAAGCGTCGCTTCTCGAACTTACCGTGAATACATCCGACACACCGGGGCATTCGCGCCAATAGCCTTGTAAATTGGTTGCCGTGACGATCGTGATCCTGCATTCACTGTAGGCGTTCTTAATCGCTCGAACAACGGAGGACTGAAGTATGGCGTCCCCAAGCTTTCCGTCGAGAGCCAAGAGGACCAAGTGTCTCAATTCCTCCGATGCCACTCGATTTACGCTTATGCGCCACATACCGTTCTCGCGACGCTTGCCGAGAGTGTCTAATAGTATGCGTCGAAGGAGATTCTTCATTGTGGCCATCACGGTCCTGCGCTCATCGCGTTCGCGATGGCCGCAATCCATTCAAGAGCCGCAATAGGCCCCGGAATTGCATTGAGCCGGGTAGGTGCAATAGGCTCGGTAGGAAGTCGGAGAAACTATCGTGGGAGATTCTTAATGAATTCGGCAGAACATACGAATTCATTATCACTTCCGCGATCAGCAGCGATGCCGCCGCGCCATACAGTCCAAAGTATCGGGCGAAAATGTAGGTGAAAGCCAACGTGAAGCCGGTCGCGAGAACGTAATAGAACGCCAAGGTGTGGTGTTTGTTGGTTGCCATGGCCACGGTCGAACTGGTCGACCACAGCGTGTTCAGGACGACCACCAAGAGTAGGAGGGCGAGTAATGGGCGGTTCGGAGCAACATGACCGTCGGTCCAGAGATTCAGAAACCATGGTCCGACCGTCACCATCGTGGTCACCATGAGAATCGCCAGGATCAGAGCCAGTTGGCAAGAACTGCGGTGTAGCGTTCGCACCAAGTGCCAGTTTCGCGCCCCGTAGGCGCTCGACAGCTCCGGCCAAACCGTCAAGTTGACCATCTGCATGACTTGCAATGCAACCCTGGAGACCGTGCGCGCGGTGCCAAATACGACGACCGCCGACGAGCCAAGTGCATATCCGACCGTGAGTATGCTTCCCTGCAGATTCATCGCGTTTCCCAAGGGAAAGGCCATGAAGGCAATTGCAGGTGCGGTAAGCCGCCGAATCTCCGCAAACCGCGCATATTTCCAACCATATTCGATCCACGGCACATCCAGACGCACGGAAATACATAGATAGAGCGTGCCGAACGCGTTCGCCAACGCGGCGGTGGCCGCGGTTTCCCTCACGCCGTAGTGAAGGCATACGGGAATCATGGTGGCGACGAACGCAGCGAGCGACAACATATTCTTTAGGAAGGCGCCGTAAGGGTATCTGCCGACGCAGGTGTAGGCGGATCCGAGGAGTTGCTCGAGTTGACCGAGTAATACGGAAAAACCCAGGAACAGGAGTACCAGTTTCGCTTCCGGGACGCTGATTGCATGAAAGTGCTCTAGGGCGTCGATCGGAAGCAGATAGAGGATCAACCCCAGCGTGGCGCCGACCCCGATGCATATGGAAACTATAAGCCACCAACAGCTTTGAAATACTCGTAGCGCTCTCTCCTGGTCCCCTGCTCCAATTGCCATGGTCATTTCGTTGTAGGCGACGGAGCCAAATCCCATGTTGGAAAAGCTAAGGTAGGTCGGGATTGCACTGACGATCATCCACTCGCCAAACAGGGGAACGCTCCAGAAGTGTAGAAAGATGGGAACCTGCACCAGCTGAATCAGGGAGCCACTGAACTTGCCAATCAAGTTGGATGCCGCACCTAAGGTTAGGCGGCGCTTGATATTCGCGTCCACTAGAAAGGCCACTCTGGATAGGTGGTCGGCCGCCAATCAAACGCCGCTGTGCAACAACACGGATTCTTCATGAATACCACGCGTTACCGGGTCAAGAGAAGGGTAGCAACATACCGCACCTCTCACACAGGGTCTTGGAGTTTCGACTATGGTCGCTTCCACCTCTGCATACAGGGGGGGCGAGAGGATAAATATATGTCAACGGAACCACTCGGGGGATCTACTTAGCGCCAAGCGGGAACCTATGGCAAAAAACACACAACTCAAATGCTGCCCGAGTTATCGTCGGCTAACTTGATTCAATACAATACCGTATGTGGAATCGGGTGTAACCAGAAAAATTCTCTTGCATCAGGTTTTGTATCTACGATGATGGTCAATCGGTTTTACGTCCCTCCAGACATAATTCCGACAGTATGCATTCCAGCTGCGAGAAATCGTGGGAATACGGTATCCTATACGATAAACACCCCCCGGAGTGCGTGCCGCGCTAGCCGCGAGTTCGGTTTCAACTGTGTTGCGCAAGATACTGGCATCTCCAGCAAAATGCCGGCACGCCGAACATGCGGCCCCGCTGCCAAAAAGTGGACGAGTCACATCATATTCATACGAGTAAGTTGGAGTTTGGTATCTTCGCGAACCATAGTTGACCTAATCGTTAACGGTCAATTCCGATCGAAGTGCAGTTCCCTGCAATCCGCGCGCGCCATATTTCGTATGGCAACCGTCGGTTGTCTCTTTCCCATGATTGCGGCCAATGCCGGTCCCGTAGGTGCAAGTGGGGCGGAACTTGACCCGTTCGATGTCGCAGACCGATATATATTCTTTGTGAGTGAGGCCGCTGTTTATGACAATAACGTTTTTCGACTTCCAGCAGAGCAGGCTAACCTAGCGAGTTTTTTCTCGCCGGATGCAAGCCGCCAAGATCATATTAATGTTGTGTCGGTTGGAAGCGATGATACCTTTGACTTCAGCAGGCAATTGGTGAATCTGGATATCCAGGTAAGCAAGAATCATTTCAACCGTAATACGTTCTTGGACGATGCGTCGGGCAATGGAGATCTCAACTGGAAGTGGGAGGCGGGTAGTAACTTTTCTGGAGATGCGGGAATCGGCTATTCGCGGCAACTGGCCAATTCGGCTCAGACGCTGTTTTACGGGAAGGATCTGGTGGGCAGCACGAATGAATTTGCGGACGTGCGTGACGAGCTCAGCTCGCGCTGGGTGCTCTTCGGCGGTATTCGCGCCATCGACTCGACGAACAGTGCCGTACAAGTGCAGATCAACAATTTCCACAGCAAGTCCGGCAACGTAGGGATTGAGTTCGATTCCACCGATACAAACTCGCTGGGCATCGAGTACCTCTATACCGATGCACGCGCACTTCAATACTTCGGGGAAGTGGGTCTTAATTATAGAAATTATGACGAAGACACCGAAAACCTGACGTGGAAGTACGCATTCGATGATAAGTCGGAAATCGACGGCAACGCCGGCTATTTAAAGCGGTATTATCCCGGCACGTCATTAGGAGCTTTCTCCGGGGATGTCTGGCGGATAAATTTCAATTGGAGCCCGACCGATAAGAGCCACGTCAGTGCTGCCGCTTGGCGTGATCTTGAGGCCTACTATGATGCTGAATCGAATTATTTTGTCGCCCGAGGGGAAAGCTTCACTCCAGCGTGGGTGGCTTCGGAAAAAATTAACTTCAGCGCCTCGTTCAGTTGGGTGACTCAAGACTACATTGCGTCGAATCCGAGCTTCTATGCGCTGGGTGCGCGGCAAGATAAAGTGGTTACTCAGCAAATCAGTATGGCCTACGTTCCCTATACATCCGTATCCCTATCGGTGGCCTACAACAATGAGCATCATAGTTCGACGCTCGCACTATTCAATTACGAGGATCGCGTATGGACCGGTACCATTAAGATTATCTTCTAGCCGCAAACTGGTACGAAGGACAATCAAGAAAAGGCTTGTCTGGCATTCCGCTTAATAGACTCTCAATAGAGACTGTGGTTTAGATGTTTACAATATTGGATGCATTGCTTTCACCCGAATCGGTCCGGCGAAAGATTGTGCGGCGGATTTTGTTAAAGATACCCGGCTTGCAGAGTGGGATGACGATTGACGAGCGAATTGTCCACGCCTTGACGCCTCGTCCCCATTACGCCTATTGCATGCTGAATGGGGCCCGACTCGCGAAGCGGCTCGGTTTCCGTCGAACCAGCATCATTGAGTTCGGCGTGGCCGGAGGCGCGGGCTTGGTGGCGGCGGAGACGTTATCAACATTGATCGAGCATGAAACTGGCATTGGCCTCGATATCTATGGCTTCGACATGGGAAGCGGTCTGCCCGCGGCGAAGGATTATCGAGACATGCCTTATCACTGGAAATCCGGTTATTTTTGTATGGATGAGGCCGCGCTGCGCGCGAAATTACGTAAATCAAAACTTGTCTTGGGACCTATTGCAGACACAGTGCCGCAAATGCTGCTTCAGGACCGATTTCGAGACGCACCGATTAGCAGCATCTTTTTTGACGTTGACCTCTACTCATCCACCATGGATGCGTTCCACGTGTTCGAAGCGCCGGCAGACACACGGTTGCCCCGAGTGTTTTGTTACATGGACGATATCGTCGGCGAATTGGAAAGGCACTCTGACTTTACCGGCGTTCTCGGTGCTATAACCGCGTTCAATGAGGCTCATGGTCAAGCAAAGATTTCGCGCCTCCATTTGGGAGAAATGCCGGATCAGCGGTTGCGGGCATCCCGCCTCATGATGCTGCACGACTTTGCTCATCCGATGTACAGTACTTTTGTGGGTGATGAGCAAAGAGAGAGCGAGTTGCGCCTATGAGCATCTGGTGTTCCGCCGCATGGATTGCTGTCGTTGTTGTAGACGCGAGGGGATTCGAGAAGTGAATGTAGAGTTCATCAAAGAGACCGGCGTGTTCAATTGGGCGTCACGGACCGCCGTACGGCAGTTCTATAAAAGAGTGCTCCGCCAAAATCATTATTTGAGGCTTCCTACTGGCGAACGGATGCTATTGCCGATATCAAGTAAGTTCGCATCAGAAGCGTTCATCACAAATGGAAACGTGGACTGGGGCAGCGAAGCGCTTTTGTATGCGCTGATGCCGCAAGGGTGCACGTTTCTGGACGTGGGCGCAAATATCGGCTACTACTCGCTCTACATGCTACCGAAGGCGGGCAAGACGTACGCGTTCGAACCCGATCCCCGAATGCGGGCGACGCTTGCGCTCGTGCTCAAGGACAGAAAGTCGGTGGAAATCGTGCCAAGCGCGGTCGGGCATGCAGACGGAAAAGCCACTTTTACTATGGAATCGGCTGGAGAAGTTTCGCATCTCGCGGATGATAGGACCTCCGATTCATCGCAGAATATAGAGGTTGATGTTATTACACTCGATTCGTTCGTGGCCGAGAGGTACATCGACAATGTGGGTGCAATTAAAATTGATGTCGAGGGTTTCGACTATTTCGTCCTTGCCGGCGGCACATCCATCATGGAATCCCAGCGACCGGTGATCCTGACCGAAGCGAAACCAGAGGACCGGCTTTTTGATCTAATCGACGCAGCGCAATATGGAGTGTGGGCATACGTGAAGTCGAAATATTTGCGCCGCATTCCTTTCATGCAGGTAGGTCGTGGCGAGAAGAATATGGGCAGCACGAAGATGCTTTTTCTGTTGCCTCTGGAAAAATCCGCTGCCGCGATATTGGTTGCAAACAAGCTGGACCTCTCCGGCAACAGCCGCTCTNNTAGCAATCATAGTGCCCGGGAAATGTCAGGGTCTCTACAGGTCCGCCAATAATTCGGCCATTCTTGTCTCAATATAGCGCTTTTCAGTTACACATCGTGCATAGGCGGCCTCGCCCATGCGTTTTGCCCGCTCGGGTTCAGCGAGCAGGGCGCGAATGGCGGTTGCACATTCTTGGACATTGGAAAAGAACATGGCTTCGGCGCCCTCACGAAACAGCGCCTCATGGACCGGTGTTCTTTTAGCGAGCAGCATTCCTGCGCACCCGGGAATTTCGAATGTTCTTAAGGACCATTCGTCGCGATGCGAATTCGACAGCAGCGCTATGCACACTGTCGATTGGTGGATGACGTGAGCGTAATCGGGGCCTGTGACCTCTGAATGGAAAAGGTGGGGAAAGCGGCGCGGCAAGGCTGAGCGCCGGTTCCAGTGGCTGCCAAATACGTGGACGGGGAGATTGCACCCGGCAATCAAAAATTCAAAGAAGTGAGGCCGATCATCAAAGCAGGTTCCGATGAAACTGACCGGATATCGTTTCTGGATGGCTGTGCTAGGAGGGACGAATAGTGGTGTGTACACACCGTGCATCCACAGCCGACAATTGCGCGCTCCATGGGCCTTGAGGTTGTGTACGTCGCTTTGGCGCTTGACCAAATGCAAATCAAATAGCGGGATGCAGCTGATGTAGTTCTTCCATTGCCAAGCATCTCCATATCGGGTGCCAAAGGGATTGTCGTCTTGGAAGGATATCAAGAGCGCAGCGGGACAGGCGGATTTGAGAAGTTGTATGAAAGTGGGTTGGAATGATCTTGGCCATTCGAACCAAATGAGCGCGGGAGAAGTTGCCGCGCATGCTTCCAGGATGTCGGTCTCCAGTCGTTTTTGGTCATAGTGCAGCTGGAACCGCTTGGAAAGTCGCGCCCAGCCCGCGTCGAAGTGGCTTAATGGTGCACGATATTTCGTGGTGTCGATCTTAAACACATCTACTTCACACTGTTCAAGAGCCCAAGATCGCTGAAACCCGGAACATGTCGCAAAGTGGAGTTCTCCGATGAATACGGCGGATGTCTTGGCAGGGGCGCCACGTGATGACAAACGGCCATCCCAGTGTGTGGCGCTCACTGGTAGTTTCAGCGCAGTAGTCTCTGGTGCAGCGCTAGCCGATGCGTTGCGAACATGGAATTCTCGCGTAGGAATTTTGCGCTCATGGAGTATCTCTACGTTCAGTCTCGCGAAGACCCGGGTCATGGATTCGTGTGCCAGCTTCGTTGACTTTCATGACAATCATTTGCTCATAGAGCGACTGCAATAGGGCGTATTGGAAACCGGCGCGCCCATCCAAGAAGCCCCGTTTGGCTAAATAAACGATGACGAATTTGGCTAATGGCCGACAGGGCAGGCGATAGAAAATTTCCTTTTGATTGGTACGTCTTTCGTGAATGTCCGCGGACGTCAATGCCTTGCGCAGCGAGAAGGATTTGCCCGCACGCCGGTTGCGTAAAATCTGCTCGGCTTCCAGACTGCTGTAAGCGTTATGCCGCTCGAACCAATGAGCAATGCCCTTGCTGAAGGGGAAATGATCGAGATAGCCGGTAATCGACGCAACGGGACCGTCGGCGATTGACACGGGATTGATTAAGCGTTCGTACTTCACGTTCTCGGGCTTAAACAATCGCAAATAGAGAGCCGAAATTTGCACATGTTTCAACCACGTATCCAAATAAAAATCGCGGCGCCGGATTCGAAAGGCGACATGATCGCCGGGGTTGCCGACCGCAGATTGCACCGACCGCGCGAGTTCGGGCGTTACACGCTCGTCGGCGTCGAGGAGCAGCACCCAAGCGTGTTTGAAGGGAGTGTGACGAAGGCTCCAATTGCGGTGGGCCGCCTCGTCTCCGCCGAACAGGCCGGCGGAATCGGGATAGCTCTTGATGGCCACTGTCGCACCGAATCGGCGTGCGATGTCGCAGGTACGATCCGTACTACCGGAGTCGAGCACATGGATGTCATCGCACCATGAGATCGAACGAAGGCAGCCAGGCAGGTCGAGTTCCTCGTTCTTGGTCAATATGAGAGCGGAAAGTCCAGTTTCAGGCATTCGCGATGTCCTCAAAATCCCGCAGGTACGTTGCTGCAACCTGACCCACGGCGAATTCGCGTGCGGTCGGGAGCCGTTCGCGCTGCAGTGATTGTCGGAGCTCGCGACCCGGTCAACTTACGCAGCGCATCGGACAGTTCTTGTACCGGATCGGCGGCGTCCAGCGAATATACCCAACCGTTTATTCCATGTCGGATGAGTTCCCTGAAAGAGTCCACGACAAAAGAGGCTCCAACAGGTCTACCAGGCGAGCATTCGGGCGCGCTGCCCCATGGTCTAAGAGACGCATAGGCGGATTCTTGGGCATAGGTGTACTGCTGTTCACCGCCGTCTCTGGGTGTCATGGTGGTTCAGGCGCTATTGGCCCGCACCTTCATTCGTCAGCTTAAGAAAATCGTGGGCCATCGCCTCCACATTGAACTGACGGTCGAACAGGCGTACCGCTGACGTGCGCATCAGCCGTTTCGCGGCCGGATCGAGCGATAGCCAGCGTTCGAACAAACGTCGGGTGCCATCGACATCGTCGCTCTCGACAAAGCCGGCCCCGCCGGCCTCGATCTCCCGCCAAATATTGACCTTGGTCGAAATCAGCACCGGTACGCCGCATCCGAGCGCCTCGACGACGGCAATCCCAAAATTCTCTTGGTGCGATGGCAGGACGAAGGCCTCGGCCGAATGGAATGCTCCCCATTTGGCGTTGCCGCACAGCATTCCCGGCCACGCGATGCGATCTGAAACCCCCAGTGATCTGGCGAGTTCTTGCAACGCGCCGGCCCATCCCGTTTGATCCGGGCCCGCCATGACCAGCTTCAATCGCGGATCGGACTTCACGAGGGATGCAAAAGCCCTGATCAGTAAGTCGCAACCCTTTTTTTCATGGAGCCGGCCCAGGAACAGCAAAAGGCGCTGGTCGCGTAACTCCGGGCACGTCGAGAGAAACGCCTCCCGAAGCTGGACCGTGTCAGCCGGGGGCGCGGCAATTCCGAAAGCCACGACTCGCTCACGGGCGCTGTAGAGAGAAAATGAGGTGCCGGCCAACCGCCGCTCCTCCTCACTCGTGAACAGGACGGCGCGGGCATCGCGAAGCGCACGGTAGTCGGCCCACGGCCAATAGAGCCACTTCTTGAGATGCTTGAGTGGATAGGTTCGGCGGAACCACGGGTCGAGCATGCCGTGAGGAAACACATAGTAGGGAACGTCCATTTGTCCGAGTGCCCGCCAGGCCCCGAAGCTGTGGTACTGCCACAGGCCGTTGACGATCACCGCATCATAGCGATGCGCCTCGCGGCGAAGCCACGGCACCAGTTTGGCGTTGTAGCGGTAGCCGCCCCGGGACGGTCCCAGAGCATGGACCTCGCCCGGAAATAGCGCAAAGTAGGTCTGGCCGGGCGCGTCCAATGTGACCGCCTCATTGGAGTGCCCCCATGCACGTAATTGCGTGGCCAGCTGTAACACACCTTCCATCGGCCCCCCGCCCCGCGGATCCATGCTGGGCAGTATATGCGCGATTAACAATCCAACCGGTCCGCGACCGGTTTACGATTCAGGGTGCACATACCGCTCACCCAAGACGCACCGTGTCGCCAGCAGCGCGGTCAGATAAATCAATATCCACTGCGGAAATTCACGAACGATAGATCCGAGTAATTCGGCCATCGACTCGGCCGTGATGCCGTACTGGACCAATGGCCAAATGTTCATCATTGCCACCGCCGAGATCGATATGCCACCCCTCGTGCCCAAGTCAGTGAACAGGCGCATCCAATGGAAGATGGCAAGGCACACCACCGCATAGATGAGAGGCAAGAGCGGTCCGAACAGGGCCACGCCTTGTCCAAAAACGGAACCCGTCTTGTAGCCTCCCAGCCCGCCCCCATGGGCGAGGTAGAACAGATAGTCACCCATTGAGAAACGCAGCGTGTTCTTGTCGACATGAATGTCGAGGAGACGCAACAGCGGCAACGGCATGTCGGCCAGCGATGTGTCGATCGTGACGTTTCGCAGTCGCTGCCGGGAATCGTCGATGACGATGGATCGCCCAAAATGCAGGGCATTGTCGTGAAACTTCGTCTCCACGAATCGCCCAAACAATGAACTCTTGATGTAGGTCTCGTCATAGGCGCGGCGGTAATTGGGGGCGTCGGGATCGGCGTCCGGCGCAGCGCGAATCAATTCCGGGTGGATCAGATAGTCGTAGGTCTTGGCCATCATTTCCACGGGCGGAATCTTGCCGCGCGAGGCACGAGCGGCCCCCATGGCGGCAACCAACTCACCAAAGGGTTGAAGGGCAACCGCCGCTACCAGGACGGCCATACCGAGTTTCAACACTGCCGGCGTTTCGATTTTGGAGGTACTGCGCAATCCTTGGAGCAAATACAACAGGGACACCGTCAATGCCCCTTTGAAGATCATCGCTCGCCCGTTGGTCGCGATGGCAAAGAGGCCGATGAGGATCGTATACGATGCGAGAAACCCCACTAGCCGCGGAGGAATACTTAAGCCGGATCCCGCACGCTCGCGAAAAAACGGAATCAGAAACGGCGCCCACAGTAGAAATGCGACTCCTTGCCCAATCTTGCTGATGACGCCGACCCGGGACGCTAGAAGGTAACCGATGACTCCGATGGTCGCCATGATCCATAAAGACACCGCCGACGGCGTCCTGTACAAGCCGACTTTGCGAAGAATCCCGCGCGCCCACGAGTCTTCGGACCCCGGCGGCGCCGAAAAATAACTATAAATCGCATGGACGCCGAGCG
>PLAD01000015.1 GCA_003134215.1 Armatimonadota bacterium | reverse complement strand
TCACCGAGAACGTATGGATCGGGAACGTAATCGTTGTTTGACCAGCAGGAACAACCTGCGGCGTCGTACACCGAGCGACGTTTCCGTTCGACGAGCTAAACGTCACCGTCGTACCCCCGGCAAGCGCCGGTTCGCTGAGGGTCAAAGTCGCAGTCGGAGAGTTCGGACCCACGATCGAGCCCGGCGAGATCTGGAACGTGCTCACACTCGGAGGAGGAAGAACGGTCAAGCTTGCCGCTACCCCAACCCCGCTCGCTGTCGCTGTAAACGTTACAGGAGAAGAGCTCGTCACCGAGAACGTATGGATCGGGAACGTGAGAGTCGTTTGACCGGCAGGAACTGTCTGGAGCGACGTACAGCGAGCAACGTTTCCGTTCGAAGTCGTGAACTTCACAATCGTCCCGTTAGTAGGCGCCGGTCCGCTTAAGGTCACTGTCCCTGTTGGAGAGGCAGGGCCTACGATCGAGGACGGCGAGATCTGGAAGGTGCTCACGCTCGGCGCACCCGTGGTCGTCCCTCCCGTGATCGTAAACGTCACCGGCTGCGAAGAGCCGCTGTTGAGCGAAGGATTGACCACCTTCACACTGATCGTTCCCGGCTGAGCGAGGAACGAGGTCGGGACAGTCGCCGTCAGCTGCGTCGCCGAGATATAGTTCGTCGTCAGAGCCTGGCCGTTCCAGTACACGGTCGACGTGCTGGAGAAGTTTAGCCCATTGACGATCAGGTTGAACGAAGCCGAGCCCGCCGCAGCGCTGGTCGGAGCGTACGTTCCGATCGACGGAGGCGGCGCACTGCCGCTCGTCGAGGAATCCACCTGGATGGTATTCGCCGAAGAGGTCGCCGTCACACCGTTGCTGTCCGTCGCAACCGCAGTGATCGCATACGTTCCCGCATTCGACGTATTGAACGTCACTGAGTACGGCAGGCTCGTCGCCTTGCCCACCCACACGTTGTTCGCATAGAAGTCAACCTCCGAGATCGTCCCGCCAACTTCCGAAGCCGAAGCCGTCAGCGTAATGCTCGCAGGTACGGTGAACGAGACGCCGGTGGCGGGAGAGCCCACCGAAACCTGCGGAACACCGGGAGCCGGGTTCACCGCGAGGATCTCAGCGCCGGAAGCGGAGCTGCCGTTCTGAGGATTGGTCACCGAGACGTTCACCGAGGTCGGAGAAGCGATCGTCGAAGCAGGAACCGTCGCTTCGAGAAGCGTGCCGGAATCGAACTGCGTCGTGACCGGAGCTCCGTTCAGCAGGATCGAGGCCCCATTGACGAAGCCGGTGCCGCTGACGTAGATCGTGAAGCTCGGACTGCCTGCTGTCACACTCGTCGGAGTGATGCCTGTGACGGTCGGAGCGACAGGATAGTAGTTGAGCGTGTAACTGCCCGTCGTATTCTGGTCGAAGATGTAGAACAGAGTCTGCAGGTACGCCGCACCCCCCGCAGGATGCTGCTCCCGCTTCGTCAGCCACGCATCCGTTCCGACAGGAATCACCTTCCCATCGGAGCGAGTCACCGACTCCAGAGCATACTGACCGTTACCCGGATCGTTGACCCGGATGAAGACGTAGCCGCCGGGCAGGAAGCCGCCCACAGGAGCAGTCACAGTCAAATGAACCGTTGGAGTGGCATTGCTCACCGGACTGTCCACAGAAGCAGTTCCATTGACAGTCGGATTAGCCACGGTGCCTTCCACAGAGTTACCCGCCGCATCGGTGATATAGGTCACCGGTGACGTCGAACCCGTGGTGCCGGACCAGACGGTATCGCCGACATCGTTCGCTTCGTTGACCGGGCTCTCTTCCGACAGGAAGTCCGGCTCGGTCTCGCTCGGACTGATCTGGACAATATGCTGAAGGAAGTGCGTGTCCACCGTATCGATCAGAGACGTCTTCGTATTCCCCAAAGGATCTTCGTTCTGGAACGTCGCATTGAAGTCGATGAACTCGCCGGCAAGATTCGAAGTCATATCGAATGTCGCAGCAGTAGTCCCGCCGTCTGCGGCGACATTGCCAAGATCCACGGACAGTGATGGACTCACCGGCTGCAGACCCACCATCGTCCCGATAATATCGAAGTTGATATCCAGGCCCTTTTCGTTGTCGATCAACTGCGGCTGAGACGACGTGATGCTCAGGTTTCGAGCGATTCCACCACCGTTGTTCTGTACCAGGACGCCCAGGTAGAACGGCTCTTCCGGATCGATCGTCGGCAGATCCAGAGGATCCTGGCTGTAGACGTTCTGATTCAGGAAGTAATGGAACTGAAGATACGGATCGGGAACGACCGTTATACCGGTCGGGAAGACCGGGATCGAGATCTGCGTGCCGTTCTGGCTATATGTAATGGTCCCGCCAACGTAGTACGTCGTGGTCGCAGTAAGTGCTGCAGCGCGTTCCGGTATGATTGTCCATTGCGCCGTTCCGGTATTGCCTGGCTGCAGAGAACCATTTCCGCTGATATCGCTGCCACCGAAGCTGGACAGCGTCGGTGACGATATGACAAACAGTGAGGTCTCGTCCTGACCGGCAGCATTCGTTATGTGCAGAGCAATATTGATACCAGACAACGCGGTATTTTGGGAAGCGTCACTCAGGTTCAAAGTTGCCTGGAAGTTCGTTCTCGTCAACTCAATCGTCTGATTAAGCTGCATCTGCACAGTAGCGCAGACACCAGCCGAATCTTGCTGCGGACTCTGAATATAAGCCTGCAGATTCTCTTCTGCAGTCTGAAGCCCGGTACCTAATCCGACGTATCCATTGTTCTGATCAGTCTGCTCGGCCGTCTGAGCTGCTGTTTCGTCGTTAGATAGCACACTCAAGTCAATGAAGTTTGTATCATATCCCGCCGGAAGCTGAGCCGCCGTGAAGTATCCCGCCTTGTAATCGGTAACCGTATTATTCCAGCGAGTGATAAGGAGTCCGACATCGGAAACAGCGAGTTGTTTCGGCAATGGCAGGGCTTCGAGCGATGCCGTTTCACTAGGTGTTATCAGCTGCTGGGTACTCGGCGACGGAGACGCATCGGCGAAGAACGCCGTAAGCAGCGTTTGTTCTACCGAAATGTCGGATGCAGAACTAGAGAGCCACTTGGTGCTTCCGTAGAAGTCGACCAACGGCTGAGCTTCCGTTTGTGTAAGTGCAGCTTCTGTCGATACTTCGGCCAACAGGCCATCCAGAATCTGGTTTCCAGTGCTTGCTGCGGGGGTAGCTGCAGAAGAGGAATGGAGCTTGCCGACAACAGCCGACTTAGCAATAGCCGCACCTTGAACGTTCGGAAGACAAGCTGTCGTAATTCCTATAACGCATGAGAGAATATTGAAGATCGGGCAGGCTGAACCTATACAGGTGAGAACCGCACCTCCAGCACCTGCGGCGCATCCGAGAGCAGCAGCAGAATTCTGTGCGGAGCCAGATGCCCCGTGCACGGAATATGCGCATTCAGCCCCATTTATAGCGATTGTCCAACCACATTTCACCCCTGGAATGAATCCAACGATGCATTCGGCCGTGTTGATAAGCAGGTTTTGAATGCACTCGCTGCACGTCTGCTGCGTGATCGTAACTGTCGACGGGCCTTGATCGCTGGTACCACCGCCTCCCCCGTCATCACCACCACCGCCGATTCCTGCAGTGCTTCCACCAACTAATTCGAAGCCAGGAGCTCCCGAGCCCTCATCCCCACAGGACGGTCCGCCGTCGACGTCTGCCGACGAAGACTGGTTATCATTGTTTCCGCCGCAAACAAAGTCATAGGTGAGGGCGCCGCCCGCCGGGCAGTCTCCAGAACCGTCCATTGCATGACGGGNNATGGCAGCCGCGCTAGGCGTATTGGGATTGACTGCATAGATCGTCACTGGTACCACTATAGACGTCTCTGCAGCAAGAGACCCAAGATTGCTAACCGACGGCACCATATAGTAAGTCGGCTGATTCGGGAATGTGAACTGCAGGTTTTGCGCTGCTATCAATCCGTTATTGGTCAGCGTGTAGTCGACTACAGCCTTACCCGTGCTGTCGAATGTCAGCGTCGACAGGTTCAGCAACGCCGGCGATATCACAACCTCGGGGGCCGGGACATGCGTCTGGAATGTCGCAGTCAAAGTAATGTCGTAGCTTTCCGTCGTAGTTATAGGAATGACGGACCAGGTGTAAGTCACCAGGTTCTGAGACAGGAATGCGTTGACCTTAGCGGTCTGACCAGGCAATATCTGAACAGTACCGTTGTACGTAGCATGACTCTTCGCAGTGACAGTGACGTTATAGTAGCCTGCCGTAATACCTGGCGTAGGCGATACGAAGTTACCGGTCGTATCTGTAGTTCCAGTGAGAACGACTTGACCTGTTTGAGGATCTGTCACTGTGACAGCAGCGCCGGTGAGCGGCGGGTGGGTATCGGTAAGATATGTATATTCGTCGGACGATATTACGTCAAGCAACCCGGTTGCCGTAGTAACAGCGTCGATCGAGTAATTAATTGAAGCCGAAGCATTCGACCCAGCGATCTCAAGATTGCCGGTGTATGTACCGAGGGTCAAGTTAGCTGCAGGCGAGAGAGTAAGGTTTATAACAGCTGATGCTCCTGGGGCGAGGTCGCCTATCGTACTCGACGATGTGAGAGACAGCCAGGGAACCTGTGCCGATGGCGGCAGCTCGACGCTAAGTCCACTTGCAGTTCCAGCGCCAGTATTCGTTACCGTCAACGATAGAAACGACTGCTGGCCAACATTCATACTAGTGGTTATCGAACCAGGCTGAACCGAGAGAACAGGCCCCGGATTCATCACGGACAGGCTGAGCGATGCATTCACAGCATCCTGCTGATTGTCTGTGAACGTAACTACAGGCGAGGCGTTCAGTACGGCGGCGCCAGTGGCCTCAACTGAAATCGAACCCGCAGCAGACTGCCCAGGCTGCAGACTAGTCGGAGCGGTAACGGTCGCTGTAATGTTAGCCGGCAATCCGTTAACACTGTAAGTAATTCCGGTTAACGGCGTTGATGCGTTGTTGGTAAACGTTAAAGCGTCAACCTGCGGAACGCCAACCTTTAACGATGTACTTGCGGTTCCAGGCGAAACAATCAACTCCTGCAGTCTGCTGATATTGATTTGCGATGCATTTGCGTTGTCGGTAAAGTTTGCTTCAGCCTGAGTCTGGGCCTGGTTCGTGTATACGATCAGGTAGTACGTGCCATACAGGTTGGCAGGCAGTGTAATCTGCTGGCTTGTTACATAATTCTGACCAGAATAGAGCGCAGAGGCGTTGGCAAACGAACCGACGAGAATGGCGCCGGTGGAATACGACGGCGACGTAGACAAGTAGACATTATCGTTCCACGATCCTAAGGCCGCGCCGGTTCCAACGTTTGAAATCGTCCAGGAAACCAGTAGACTCTGCCCTTGCATTGCCGACGACGAAGCACTCAGATTAGTTACTTCCAGGTTAGGAAGCTGGGTCGGAAGCGTGGTAAACGTGTTGTCCGGGCTTGATGTTGTTTGGCAAGGACTAGATGAGACAACCTGGTAGTGATAGTTCGTACTTGCAGTTAAGCCGGAAATTGTAACAGAGTGGCTTGTAACCGGTGTCGAGTTTAGCAGCGTCGAGTAACCATAAGCCGCATTCGCACCATAGAACACCTGTGTCGACGTAGGTTTGTCGGTTGTCCAAGAAATGACTGCCGTGATGTCTACCGGGTTAACTGTTATATTGGAAATGATAGGCGCATTAACCGATACGGTGAACGATTCAGAAGCGCCAACAGGATCAATACTTCCAGCTGCGTCGACCGCTTTTACAGTGATCGTATGCGTGCCGTCAGACAGTCCAGACAGCGCTATTGTTGTCGAAGAAGCGGGTGCTGTGTAGCTTCCGCCATCTAACGAATATTCATACAGAAGGCTTGCGGTCGGAGTTACGGCATCAGACCCAGTGACTGTAAACGTCGCTGTATTGACGCAAATAGTCGATCCATTTGCGGGCCCGCTGAATATGCTTGTCGATGGCGGACTAGCTTGAGTCACAGAACCGGCCGCGTTTGCCGTGGTGCTCAGACCATTGCTGTCCAGAGCAGTCACGGTTGCCGTGAAGACATTAGCAGACGTATTCGTATTGCCGGGCAATGTGGCAGTACCGGTATATGTTGTGCCGGCTCCGCCATTCGTCAGGGTAAGAGGCTCGTAAGGCGTTCCATTTCGTATGAGCGCCGCAGTGACGTTGGTAACTGTACCTGTAGTGTCAGTTATGACTGCTGAAACCGCAATGCTTCCACCGGTACTCAATATGGTAGCCGGCGAAATGGTTGGCGAAGTTATGAGCGGACCGGCCGTCACAGTCACTTGTCCGGTACCGCTCACCGAGCCGCTCGTCGCTGTCACGGTGAAGGTTCCGGTTGTTGTGGAACTTGCGGCAAAGACTCCATTAGACGCGCCGATCGCGCCTCCACCATTAACACTCCATGCGAACGTAGGCTGTGTTTGCAGCAAGTTTTGGAACTGGTCGAAAGCTTCAGCAGTGAACGTCTGTGATCCGCCGTTGACAACATTAGCAGTAGACGGAGTGACCTGGATCGAAGTCAGAATTTGAGAGCTGACAACCGTAAGATTTATCACGACACTGCTCGACAGAGTACCATTCGTGCCGGTAATCGTGATCGGATAAGTACCTGCACCAGTTGTACCTGCTACCGTAAACTTTAATGTACTGGTCGGAGATCCACTGGAGAGACTAGTCGGGACGAACGTCGCCGACACTCCCGTGGGCAGTGTCGAGCTAGTCAATGCCACACTATTGTTGAATCCACCAATGTCGGTAAGTGTAATGGTAGCTGAACCTGTGGAGCCTTGATTAACCGATAGCGCATTGACAGACGTGGACAGCGTAAAGCTCGCGGTCGGATTAACTGTCACACTTGCAGTGCCGGTTACAGTGCCGCTGGTTGCAGTCACTGTGAAGGGTCCACCTGCGCTCACTCCGGTGAAGATTCCAGTCTGAGCGATGGTTTGACCCCCGTTAACTGACCAGTTAAACGTCGGCTGCACCGTCAGATTGTTGCCATATTGGTCTTTGCCAACTGCAGAATATGTCTGGTTTCCGCCGACGAGGACCGACGCGCTCGGCGGGCTAACCACAATGGTTGTAAGAACAGGCGAAGCGGGTACGGTTGAAGGCGTTTCTGAGACCTGATTTGAGAGACTGCTAACGGCTCCTCCAGTGAAGTTGGCAACGACTACGTAGTAGTATGTTGTGCCTGCAGAAACGTTGCTATCCGTATAAGTAAGACCTGTAGGAACACTGAATGTAGTCAGGTAAGGTCCGCCGCTTACGGTGCTTCGCTCAATGGTATACGAGCTCGCGCCGACGGAAGCAGACCAGGTTAAACTGACCGGAGTAACCGACCCAGGCGCCGATGTGCCCAGTTGGGCCGAAAGTACTGGAGCAGACGAAGCTACCGTTACTGGAGATTCAGATACCTGATTCGAGGCCGCGCTAGTGGTAGTGGAAGGACCATTCGCCACCACGACGTAGTAATAAGTGGTGCCGGCGACAACGGAAGTGTCGTTATACGAAAGTCCCGTTGGTACCGAGAAGGTCGTGGAATACGGTCCTCCGTTGCTAGTGCCCCGCTCTACTGTATAGCTTGTAGCCCCGGCAGCTGCAGTCCAAGTCAGATCAACTGGCGTGACTGATCCAGCAGCGGCCGTTCCAAGCTGGCCCGTCAGCACTGTCGTTGACGGTGGAACCGTCGTCGGGGTTTCCACTATCTCATTCGACGGACTGCTGGTCGTGTTCGACGGACCGTTTGCCACCACGACGTAATAGTACGCGGTTCCAGACAAAGCAGTGGTATCGGTATATGTTTGGGCGGTTCCTGCTGAGAACGTAGCGGCGTATGGACCGCCGCTTGCGGTTCCGCGTTCAACCGTGTAGCCAATTGCTCCAGCGGCGGAAGTCCAGGTTAACTTCACAGAAGTTACTGCCCCGGGGCTGGCCGTGTTGAGCTGGCCTGAGAGAACAGGTGCACTTGGCGGCGTGGTGGTCGGTGTACCTGACACTTGATTGGACGCAGCACTAAAAGTATTCGATGGTCCGTTCGCCACCACGACGTAGTAGTACGTAGTGCCTGACTGTACACTTGTGTCCGCAAAAGTCGTACCTGTCTGAACTGTGGTGATCGTTGGATAAGGACCACCCGAGGTAGTGCCTCGTTCGACTTTGTATCCTGTTGCGCCGGTCGCTGAAGTCCAGCTGAGATCGATTGGCGTCACTCCACCTGGAGAAGCTGTACCAAGCTGACCGGAAAGTACAGGTGTCGAAGGAGGAACAGTCGATGCCGTTTCAGAGACCTGGTTTGAAGGTGTGCTAGCAGTATTGCCCGGCCCATTGGCAATGACACGGTAATAGTATGCCGTACCGGAAACTGCTGTGCTGTCGACATAGGTAAGAGCTGTCAGCGAAGTAAATGTCGTTCCGTACGGCCCGCCGCTTACGGTTCCACGCTCAACAGTGTAGCTTGTGGCGTTGGTCGATGCAGTCCATGAAAGGTCAATCGGAGTGACCTGCCCGGCCGGCGCTGTGCCCAGTTGGCCAGTTAGCACTGGCGCGGCAAGCGATACGACGGTCGGTGTTTCAGAAACCTCGTTTGAAGGACTGCTTGTCACATTCGAAGCCGAGTTTGCAATCACGACGTAGTAATAGGTAACGCCTTCCTGCGCCGTTGTATCGACATAGCTATTTGTGGAAACGCTCGTCGTTACCGTGTACGTGCCGGAGACGGTTCCCCGCTTGACGGTGTAAGTATTGGAGCCGGTTACGGCACCCCACGAAAGATCGACGGGGGTCGTCGTACCGGGCGCTCCGGACCCCAGCTGTCCGGTCAAGACAGGAGTCGAGAGAGGCGCAAGACTAGGAGTTTCTGAAACCTCATTCGAAACGCCGCTGTTCTGCGAGGCGCCATCGGCCACCACCACATAATAGTATTTCGTGCCGGCAGCGGCCGTCGTATCATTGTAGGTGAGAGCCGTATTGGCGCTAAAGGTCGTCGGGTAAGGACCGCCTGACGTCGTTCCCCGCTCGACAGTATAGCCGATTGCACCGGTTGACGAGGTCCAGGAAAGATCGACGGCAGTAATGGTACCGGGAGTTGCCGTTCCCAACGCCGCGCTTAGAGTCGGCGCCGACGGCGGTTCGTAGATCGGAGCTTCTGATACCTGATTTGAAAGACTGCTCACGGTATTGGATGGTCCGTTTGCAACTACAACATAGTAGTACGTGGTACCCGCTTGCGCCGTGCTGTCAGTGTAAGTCAGGCCAGTCGGCACTGCGAATGTCGTCGCATAGGGCCCGCCGTTACTTACACCACGCTCTACTGTATAGCTTGTCGCACCCGTCGAAGCGCTCCATGTCAGTTTCACTGGTGTCAAGATTCCAGCCGATTCACTCACTAGCGAACCTGACAGTGACGGAGCGGACGGCGCTTCAAGAACGGGAATAGCGGACACCTGGTTAGAGGCAACGCTGACAGCCGCAGATGGCCCGTTCGAGATCACGATGTAATAGTAAGTGGTGCCGGCGACGACACTGCTATCAGTGTAGTTCGTCCCATTGATAGAACTGGACAGCGAGCTATAAGGTCCGCCGCTCACGGTTGCGCGTTCCAGATTATAACTCGCAGCGCCCGGCGCAGAGCTCCAATACAAGTATACGGATGTCAATGAACCAACGGCCGGGGTTGTCAGCTCTTCATACAGTTGGGGAGCCGCCGGATTGACAGTGTAGGCTTGAGAAGCTTCAACACTGGGCGAATATCCGCTTTCCTTGGCAATGGCGCGAACCGTTTCTGTTTGATAGGCGCTGAACCCGGCAGTATACGTTTGTGCGGTCGCACTATTAGCGGGATCTGTACCGTCCGTCGTGTATAGAATTGTAGATCCTGAAGTACCGTCAGTAATAGTTACTGCAAGAGGCGCCGTAAACGGACCTGAGTTCGCAGGTGCAATAACGGGCGTCACGACGGTTTGTAATGGCACGGTGACCGGGAAGTAGGCCTGAGCTGTGTTACCGGCACCAGGATTCGTCACGACTACAGATGCCTGATGCGCTGTCTTTATTAGCGCCGCGGTCACAGGCACCGTCAGGCTAGTTGTCGGATTTGTAGTACTAAACGTTGGTGTAAGCGAAGATCCATCAAATGTAACTGTTGTATTTGCATCGAAGTTGGTTCCGACTATTGTCAGAGTAAATGGATTGCTCCCTGCTACTACCGAGGAAGGACTGAACGACGTGATAGACGGTGCTCCGCTCTGGCAAACAAGGGTCAGCGAATATTGGCCTAGCCCGCTCGCGTTCGTATGTATCGAGAAAGTGCCCGGAGTAACTATCGTGTAGGTGAGCGCAATAGTGCCGTAACCCGAAGTGCAGTCGACCGCATTGCCGTTGGGATCATAGATATACAGGTCACCGTAAGAAGTTCCCGGCGCCGTATAGGTGATCGTGACTGTTTGCCCTTGCGACGCGTTGAACGCATAGTTCTCTCCGCCGGAATCCGAAGCAGTGTAAGTGCCTGATAGCGTTTGCCCGCATGTAATGGAGGAGTAATTAGGGGTTATCGAGACTTCGTTAGACGGTGCGCTTGCACCCAGCGGTCCATTTGCAACGACCGTGTAGTAGTAAATTTGATCTCCTGTCACTGACGAATCAGTGAAGGAAGTACCCATGATATCGGTTGCACCCGTCAATGGTGCTTCAGATCCGCTGCTTGTCGACCTCTCGACAGTGAAGCTTACCCCGCCGTCGGAAGCTGTCAATCCTGCCGGGAGTGTCCAGGACAAACCGATGGGAGTAGTCGTCGAACCTGTACCATAGTCCAGCTGAGCGCTCAGGACGGGAGCAGTCGGAGAATTGCTGCAGCTGACATTCAATGTAAAGGCGCCCGGAGCATTCGCACCGACGTCAATCGTATAAACTCCACTGGTTGCAAGGTAGTAGCTAAGAGTAACGGGAGCGGACGATGAATACTGGTTGGCAAGCCCTGATCCTGTGGGGCTTACAAGATATACTTCACCAAAGCTCCCAGTCGGTTGAGTGAAGCTAATTGTTACCGTACTTCCAGCTGTGCCGTTAAAAGTGAATTGCTCCCCAGGATAGCCCACAAATTGTGTCGATGAACTATTGGATGTAATAGCACCGGATATAGTCTGTCCGCAGGTGATCGCCGCATCATTTGGGGATTCTGAAATCTCATTTGACGGGCTGCTAGTTCCTGCTGGACCGTTAATAAGCACCTCATAATAGTACGTTGTTCCTGCAGTAACGTTCGTGTCGGTGTAACTCGTCGATGTCAAACTGCTGGCGATTGAAGTTTCGGCTCCGCTCGAGGTGCTTCGCTCGACAGTGTATGTAAGTCCCGGAGTGGAAGTTGTCAGACCTGTCGGCAAGGTCCATGTCAGTGCTACCGGTGTTGTGGCCGATGATGTCCCATAAACTAGGCTCCCCGTCAGGGTGGCAGCCCCTGGGGTATTCGAGCAAGCAAGCGACAATGAGAAACTGCCTAATCCACCATAAGCGGCGATGTCAATAGAGTAGAGACCGGCTGTAGCGACGTAGTACGTATATGTTATTTCGCCGTTCGGCGCTTGCGGAGTATAAACGTAGGTGCCGGCAACTCTGCTGTTTGCCGGGTTATAAAGGTAGCAGTATTCATACACACTAGCGCTCGGCCCCGCAAATGTAACGGTTACGGTCTGTCCAGCAGCTGCGTTGAAGGTGTACGCGTAGCCTGGTTCGCCAATGTTAGGCTGGTTAGGTGTAGAGGAAGTAATCGACCCCGTAATCGTTTGACCACAGGTTATTGTTTGTGCATAAGTCGAAACAGAAACTTCGTTTGAAGGTGGGCTGCTGCCTGATGGTCCAGACGCAACAACTTCATAGTAATACGTCTGACCGGCGGCAACGCTTGAGTCATTGTAAGAAAGGCCGGTAATTCCGCTTGCAAGCGCGGACTCGCCCCCGCTCGCAGTTCCTCTTTCAACAGTGTAGGTGATGCCAGTCTCACCATTAACCACACCGGTCGGTGCGGTCCATGTCAGACCAACCGGAGTCACTGCTCCGCTTGCGCCGTAGATAAGTGAGCCCGTCAGGACAGGGGCGCTGGGATTGTTTGTGCAGGCCACTCCAAGTGTAAAGGTGCCAACACCATTGTACGCCGCTATATCTACGGTATAGACACCAGATGTTGCAACGTAGTAGGTAATGGCGGCAGGACCGTTAGACGTATTCGAATAGGTGCTCGCAACATTCGTCCCCGACGAGTTCAACAGATAAACGTACTCGTAGGTGCTTGATGACGGACCGGTCATAGTCATGGTAACGAATTGCCCGGCAACTCCGTTGAATGTAAACGACTCTCCTGGTTCCCCGATGTATGAAACATCCGGCGTTGTAGACGTTATGTTTCCTGTAATAGTCTGACCGCAGGTTATCGTGTTGAGATTGGGCGTGAGAGACACGATGTTTGACGGCGAACTAGAGCCTAAAGGCCCGTTCGCAATCACTTCATAGAAGTACGTTGTTCCTGCGGTGACGGTTGTATCGGCGTAGGATGTACCTGTTACGCTGCTTGCAATCGGGCTGTAGGTGCCGCCGCTGGTCGTGCTTCGCTCCACTGTGTAGGTCAGCCCACTGGCATTTGCTTCAGTCCAAGAAAGATCAACCGCGGTCGTTGCCGAACCGCCGCCGTATCCAAAAGCTGCTGAAAGGACCGGCGCATTCGGACTGTTCGAACAGGTTAATGACACGGTGTACGAACCTAACCCATTATAAGCAGCAGTATCGATACTGTACGTGCCTGTCGTAGCAAGGTAATAAGTCAGGACGGCTGCCCCATTCGGGGTGTATGCATATACGCTGGTAAGGTGGCTATTTCCGGGAGAATACAAGTCGATGTATTGGTAAGTGCTTGTTGAAGGTCCAGTAGAAGTAACTGTAATAGTTTGGCCGGCCGTGCCGTTAAAAAGATAATCGAAGCCTGGGTATCCGATAGCGGGGACAGTGGGCGTAGTCGAAGTAATCGTACCGGTTTGTGTTTGGCCGCACGTAATCGACAGAGTATTCGGCGTCTCAGAAACTTGATTCGTTTAAGCGCTGTTCACACCCGCGGTTGTTGAATACACAAGTTAGTAATACGTCGTGGCTACTGAAGTAGTCGTGTCGGTATATGTAAGACCAGTAAGATTCGTGGCGATCTGGTTATACGGGCCGCCGTTTGTGGTGCCCCGCTCAACCGTAAATGTCGCCGCGGCCCCGGCGCTTGATGTCCAGTTCAGCTGCACGCCCTGAGCAGGGGTACCGGTCACGAGTTGCCCTGAAAGCACCGGCGCTACCG
>PLAD01000316.1 GCA_003134215.1 Armatimonadota bacterium | reverse complement strand
CGCGCCTGCTGTTCCCAGGCGAAGTTCGCATCTTCATAGCTGTCGAGATCGAGCAAGCTAGGCAACGGCAAGTCATCGTCGGTGGCTGGCAGCTCGGACAAGACGCCGGATGAAACGTGGACGACTTCGCCGTTCGCCAGTATTCGCAGAGCATAAAACGAATTAAGAAGGCGAAGGAAAAAACACCGTGTGTTCAGATTATAGCTAATTGATGAAGTCACTTTGTGATGCCTGTTTAGATTGTCATGCGGCTATATCGGTCTGGGATTCTGCTTCATTATAATCTTCGCTTGTCAGTTCCGGCAAGGGTGAGGCCGCTGCAGGAGTTTTATTACGTCAATTTATGCGGCCCAAAAGCGAGCTGGTATAAGTACGTGGATAATACATGGAGACATATGTCACTCACATTGATGCCAGAATAAGGCCGATGGACACTGCCCAGGCAAGATTAGCCAAATGTAGTTAATCAATGCTGCGCGATATGTTGTCAGGTTTGGCATAGAAATTGCGTCTCGACTATCATGATACGCAAGAAAAAAACTCGCCAGTATCTTCCGTCGCAGCTTTGGATTATTCACGCCGGAGCCGAACATTGAGTTATGACTACAAACAATATTGAAAGTACCGCACGCCCATCGGCTGTTGGTCGCCCCTCAGCTCAGTTAAACAAAAAGAACAAATCAGGGGTTAAGCTGGCTCCGATTGGTGCTGTGCTGCTGAGTCTTGCGATCGGTATCGCTCTTGGCGCTCTTGTAACACACAAACTCGACAATCCAGTGGTTGCTGCAGTTAACGGGCAAACGATAAAGCTCAGCGAATTTCATTCCCGATGCGAAGCTGCTTCAGGGACCGATATTCTGGCTGCGTTGATTAAGCAGTCGCTTGAAAAGCCGTTCTACCAGGCCCAGGGGGTGTGGCCCAGCGACTCGCAGGTCGATGACAAGGTCACAAAAGACTCTGCTCAGCCTGGTTTCGCGAACGTGCTCGCTCAGTCACATCAGACTCCCGCCGACTATAGGGACGCTGTCGCGTTGCAGATCGCGCAAAGCAACCTGGTGACGAAGGGTGTTCAAGCTAGCGACGCTGATGCTCAGGCTTATTACCAGGCCAACATCGACCCGAAGAATCCGCAGTCACGTTACTACCATCCGGAAGTGGTTCGCGTTTCGGTTATTATTACTACTGGCTTAAAGCAGCAAGATCAGGCAGTCCAAGATCTGAATTCGGGGGATTCCTTCGATCAGGTCGCTCACCTTTACGGTACAGGCTCGGCCGCTCAGACTGGCGGCATGCTTCCTCCGATTCGACGCGGTGAGGCGGCGCTCAGCAAGTATCCGGGGCTTGAGCAGGTCATATTTAATTTGAAACAGGGACAGCAGGTCGATCACGTAAAGATCGACGGAGCTTACTGGATTATCCGGTGTTTAGCTCACGCACCTGCCGCGGTCGATCCGTACGCGCAGGTCCGTGACGACTGCTTGTCATCGGCAGCAATGGCGAAGGGTATTCAGCAGAACGGACCGGCGGTTGAGGCGGCATACGCGGCCTATCGCCAGACAGCGAAAGTTCAGATCTTCCGCCCGGGTTATCAGTTCATCGCTCAAAAGCTGACTGCGCCTCCTGGACAATGACTCCGCATTATCAACCCTAAATGACGGCGAAAAGGCTCTCCGATGATATTCGTCAGAGAGCTTATTGCTTCAAGATTTGCAACGACACTTTTTGAAAGCTCTGGAAATTCTACAGCTTAAACTTCCACTGATGGCGCGTTGCGCTGAGTAGAGACGTGTGTTTGCTGAAGGAATCACTCCAAATGTCCGATATTGTAGTTAATGTAGCTGCATTTTGAATTACAATTAGTGGGCTTGAGGAAGCGTCCTCCGGCTGCGTTCTCATTGGCATGGAACGTGCGATGTATGCTATTTGCTGCCAAAAATACTAGCATCGGTGAACAAGAATTGGTAGGAAGCGCAACGGTGGTTGAATGGACTTTTGAGCTGAGTAGCCGGCTGGCGATTGGACTTGGCTATGTCGCGTGATGCCGAGCGACAGACGCCGCCTTCTCTTTCAGGTGTTCATGAACTGATTGAACGTCAGGTGAGTAAGTCGCCGGATGCTATCGCCGTACTCTTCGGTGATTATGAGATCACCTACAAAGAGTTAAATATCCGATCGAACCAACTGGCGCACTATCTTCGAAAGCTGGGCGCCGGCCCATCTTCTCCTGTCGCAGTCAGTCTCGAACGAGGCCCCGAACAGACAGCCTCTGTGCTTGCCGTGTGGAAGTCCGGGGCGGCATGTGTTCCTATCGACCCGACGTATCCCAGAGATCGACGAGACTCTATGTTTGAGATCTCCGGGGCAAAGATCTGTATCGGCAGCTCCCGCTTGCTGACCGACCTCACTCAGCGAACATTAAAGGTCGTTGCCGTCGACTGCAACTGGCCGGAGATTGACTCAGAGTCGGAAGACGATCTTGTTTCAATCGGAAGCCCAAGCGATCCTTGCTATATCATTTTTACATCGGGCTCGACCGGAACTCCAAAAGGGGTGGTCATGCCGCATGCTCCACTCTTAAACCTGACCAATTGGCATCTGCTCTCCAGTGAAGCGCCGGGGACGCTCGACTCGGGAAGGCGACGTCCCTCGACGACACTGCAGTTCGCGCCAATCACATTCGATGTCTCGTTTCAAGAGATCCTCTCGACTTGGTCGTCTGGAGGGACGCTTGTCCTGGTTGACGAAAATACGAGACTCGATCCGGAAGCACTCCTGGAATATATCGAAGATCACCGGATTCAGACGCTCTACTTGCCGGTAGTCGTTCTTTCGGAGCTTGCGGAGGCGTATGCTGCGGGTGGACGGCTCCCAACTGTTCTGCGAGATGTCATAACTGCGGGAGAGACCCTGCATATCACACCGGCGATTACTAAGTTTTTCAGCAGCCTGAACGGGTGCCAACTGCACAACCATTACGGTCCATCGGAAACGCATGTCGTCACTGCTTACACGCTCGACGGATCTCCTGATACATGGCCGACTTTCCCGCCGATCGGTAAACCAATCTGGAACACGTCGATTGAAATTCTGGACCAAGAGACCTTGTTTGCAGCTCCCGGCTGTGAAGGAGAGCTCTATCTCGGAGGCGACTGTCTTGCATCAGGTTATGCAAGTCGCCCTGACTTGACCACGGAGCGGTTCGTCAATCTGGAAACTCTTTCGAAGGAAGCTGCGAGAAAGAGGCTTTACAAGACAGGCGACCTGGTCAGACTAAACGGCGACGGAAACCTGGAATACCTTGGTAGAATCGATCAGCAGATTAAAATTCGCGGCTACCGTGTGGAGCCCGGTGAAATTGAATCAGCTTTACGACGACACCCATTGATCAACCAGGCGTCCGTTGTTGCAAAATCAAATGAAAGCAGCGATAAATCGCTCGTCGCTTACCTGATCGCCGCACCCGGCGGACCGCCGCCTGACAGTGAACTGCGGACCCATTTACGTCGCACTTTACCGGACTATATGGTTCCCGCACATTTTCGGGTTCTTGAGCGCCTTCCCCTTACATCGAGTGGAAAAATCGATCGCAAGCTGCTGACTGAACTTCCACTCAATCAGCATTCGACAGGTGTGCAGGCTGTTTTCGGCTCGAAAGGCGAAGAAACGGTCGCCGAAGTATGGAGGGAAATTCTCCGCCATGACAACTTCGGGACTCGCGACAGCTTCTTCGAAATAGGCGGCAATTCAATCCTTGCAGTACGACTGCACCGTGCATTGAAGGAAAAGCTCGGACAGGAGTTCCCGATCACCGCTCTGTTCGAACACAGTACGGTCGAAAATCTCTACAACTTTCTGTTGGACTCCGGCAAAATAATGGCTGTCGAATTTGACATCGCTCCAGTTAGTCCAACTGCAGCCGGAATAGCTGCTATTGATCGACTGCGCAGATTTCGACGGAGCAATTAGTTATCGCCGTTTTATATGAGCAACTCAAAGCAAGACAATAAGAATAAGCGGATCGCCATCATCGGGATGGCCGGTCGGTTTCCGGGTGCATCGACATTGGAGGCGTATTGGCGCAATCTTGTTTCAAGCGCAGAATCTGTCGTGCAGCTCAGTGACGATGACCTATTGAAGGCGGGGATCGATCCCAATCTCATAACGGATACTGACTACGTCAAAGTGCGGGCGATTCTTCAAGAAGCCGAAATGTTCGACTCGACATTCTTCGGGTTCACACCGCGGGATGCCGATACAACCGATCCTCAGCAGCGTGTCTTTCTCGAAATTTGCTGGGAAGCATTGGAACGAGCAGGCTACGATCCCGAACGGTATGAAAAGAAAATTGGGGTTTTCGCCGGCGCGGGAATGAACACGTACCTCCTCTCTAATCTCTTGCACGATCGAGCGGCGGTTCAGGAACTGGTCGGCGCTTATCAGGTAAGCAATTACAACATCGTGATCGGCAATGACAAAGACTATCTCGCGACACGCGTCTCTTACAAACTAAATCTCAAAGGGCCAGGTATCACCGTCCAAACCGCATGCTCTACGTCCCTAGTCGCGGTATCGCAGGCGGTAGAGAGCTTGCTCGCCAAGAAATGCGACATGGCTCTCGCCGGAGGAGTTTCGATTTCATTCCCGCAGGAGCGCGGCTATCTTTACTCTGAGGGTGGAATGGCTGCAGCGGACGGTCACTGCCGGGCATTCGATGCGTCGGCATCGGGGACTGTATTCGGTTCCGGCGCGGGCGTCGTTGTGTTGAAGAGGTTGGAGGATGCGATCAACGACGGCGATTCAATTTCGGCCGTGATTCTTGGTGTCGGCATTAACAATGACGGCGCAGCAAAGGTCAGCTATCTTGCGCCGAGTATCGAAGGGCAGGCGGAAGCGATTGAAATGGCAATCGAATCTAGCGAAATTGACGTCGATACTATTAGCTATGTGGAAGCACACGGCACTGGCACTCCGTTGGGAGACCCGATCGAAGTTGCTGGGCTTACGAGAGCTTTTCGAGCGCGAGGCGCTGTCCGGAATCAGTTTTGCTGCTTAGGCGCGGCGAAATGCAATATCGGGCATCTGGCAGAGGCTGCCGGAGCAGCCGGGTTAATTAAGACTGTTCTTGCACTTAACGCCGAGCAGATCCCGCCGACTTTGCACTATTGCTCCCCGAATACCCAAATCGACTTCGAACACACGCCCTTTTTCGTTTCAAACCAGGCGGTGCCCTGGAAGCGCGGGCCCGTGCCGCGCCGCGCTGGTGTGAGCGCTTTCGGAGTTGGCGGTACAAATGCGCACATTATTGTAGAAGAAGCGCCTCAACTGCCAATATCGAGTCCGGGACGGCCACACCAACTCATTGTTCTATCAGCAAAATCTGAGTCGGCCCTGAGAGTTTACAGTGAACGGCTTGCGTCGTTCCTCGATACGGAACAAGAAATTTCCCTGCCAGATTTCGCTTATACGCTGCAAGTAGGTCGAGGCGAGATGCCGTTTCGCCGAACATTGGTCACCAATACAGTTGACGATACAGTTCTTCAATTGCGGAACTTTGCTCCTTTGTTGCCAGTCAAACCTTTGTCGCCTGGGAAGAGGTCGATTGCATTTCTTTTTCCCGGACAGGGATCACAGCAGATCAACATGGGGAGGGAGCTTTATGAGACGGTACAGACTTTTAAGGCGGACATAGATGTCTGTTGCGAAATCCTTGCGCCGCACCTTGGTATCGATCTTCGATCGCTTCTCTATCCTACAGTCGCGGAAGCAGGAAAGGCCGCGGAGCTCCTGTCGGAAACCCGTTTTACCCAGCCGGCGCTTTTCACTATCGAGTACGCGCTTGCAATGCTTTGGATGGATTGGGGCCTTCTGCCCGACTCGATGCTCGGTCACAGCATCGGCGAGTATGTGGCGGCAACGTTAGCGGGAGTCTTTACACTTCCTGATGTACTGCGGCTGGTTGCGGCAAGAGGACGACTGATGCAGTCGCTGCCGCCCGGCGCTATGCTGGCTGTCCGCTTGCCATGTGCCGACGTGCTGCCGTTGATGACGGACGGTCTTTCTATTGCGGCAGTGAACAGTCCGTCCGTCACGGTCGTCTCAGGTACAACCGAAGCTGTCACGCAATTCGATGCGCGAGCAACAGCTCTTGGGGTGCAGTGCCGACGTCTGCACACGTCGCATGCTTTTCATTCAGCGATGATGAATCCGATCCTCGACGTATATCGAGAAGAGTTTGACGGAGTACAATTGGAGAGTCCTTCGATACCTTTCGTATCCAATCTAAGCGGCACATGGATTACCTCGGATCAGGCAAAGGATGCCGGCTACTGGGTAAGACATCTGCGGCAGGGAGTACAGTTCGCTTCTGGAGTATCGAAGCTTCTAGAAACAGAGAGACGCGCGCTTGTAGAAGTCGGCCCCGGAACAACGCTTTCAACTCTGGCTGTACAAAATACTGCTAACGGGCGACGAACTATCCTTTCCTCCTTTCCACATCTAACGAGTGAAGCTTCGCAAGCCGAACATTTGAACAAAAGTCTTGGTAAATTGTGGGAATTCGGCGCTGCCCCTGATTGGAGCGCAGTGCATCGGGGTGAACTTCGTCGGCGTTTGGAACTGCCGACCTATCCATTCGAACGAAAGCGGCATTGGGTCGAGCCGACCAATGTCCATCATGGTGACGCGAAGTCGGCTGTGACGGGGCTTAAGGCAAGCTGAGAATCTTAAGCGACGATTTCATGTTCAGTAATAGTTCGATGCTACGATCCGAATACTTGATAGGGCTCATCTGCGAGATTATCTACGATCTCTCGGGCGTGTCTGTGTCAATTGAAGACTCCGCGATAAGCTTTCTTGAGCTCGGATTCGATTCGCTTTTTCTTACACAGGCAACACAAGAACTCCAGAAAAAATTCGGGGTCAAGGTGACATTCCGCGATCTTTTAGGATCCGCTGGATCCCCTCGAGAACTGGCGGCGATGCTCGACAATCGACTTCCGGCCGATAAGTTTAATCCGGCAAATACAAATACACCGATCGAACAATCGACGATAGTGCAACAGCCGAAGGCTGCCGCCCAAACACGGCCGTCCAATCTCGCGGTACAGCAGTCTCAGACTGTCCTTTCCGATTTCGACGATCAGCCTGGGGTGCTCCCGCCGCTTGGTACGGTTCCATCATCGGTCGAGAACCTGATCGCGCAGCAGCTACAAATCATGCAGCAGCAGTTGAGCGTCCTCTCACGCTACGGCGCCGCTCTCTCTCCGGTGTATCAGACAATCGACGACCCGACGCCGGATCAGCCCGTGCTGGACATCGTGAGGGAAGAGCCGGAGACGACCACTGCTGAGCCCAATGGCAGGGCTCATGGGCCCTTCCAGCCGATATCGCGGGCCGAAACTCCTGGTTTTTCGATACAGCAGGTCGCACACATCGAATCGCTGATCCAGCGCTGCATAGCCAAGACACCAAAGTCTAAAAGCTACACGGCCGAGCATCGGGAACATCTCGCCGATCCACGCGTCGTCGCTGGATTCAAGCAGCTGTGGAAGGAGATGGTCTACCCGATCGTCGCCGAGTCTTCTAAAGGCTCGAAGATCCGAGATATCGACGGCAACGACTATATTGACGTGACGATGGGGTTTGGAGTCAACCTGTTTGGCCACAACCCTGATTTTATAAAAGCTGCGCTGCTGCATCAACTTGAAAACGGCGTCGAAATAGGACCGCAGTCTCCGCTGGCCGGATCAGTTGCGAAATTGGTCTGCCAAATGACCGGCATGGACCGAGCGACATTTTGCAACACCGGTTCGGAAGCAGTGATGGCGGCCGTTCGCGTCGCCCGTACAGTGACTGGGCGAAACAAAGTTGTTTACTTTACCGGCGACTACCATGGGACGCATGACGAAGTTTTGCTTCGAGCAGCCAACATTGCCGGACGGCAAAAATCCATTCCGATTGCACCGGGCATTCCCCAGTCAGCGGCTGAGCAGACCATTATTTTGAAGTACGGAGACGACGAGTCCCTTAAGGTAATCAGCGAGCTTGGAGATTAACTTGCCGCTGTACTAGTCGAGCCTGTCCAATCGCGAAACCCGGATCTGCAGCCAAAAGAATTTTTAATGAAGGTTCGCCAGGTGACACGCGACATTGGCGCCGCACTGATATTTGACGAAGTCATCACTGGCTTTCGCTGCCATCCCGGTGGTGCACAGGCTGTGTTCGATATTCGCGCCGATCTTGCCGCATACGGAAAGGTGATCGGAGGCGGGATGCCAATCGGTGTGGTTGCAGGAACGAGCCAATTTATGGATGCGTTCGACGGCGGGCAGTGGTGTTACGGCGACGATTCCTTTCCCGAGGTTGGCGTGACCTTTTTTGCAGGCACGTTCGTGCGTCATCCTCTCGCAATGGCGTCTGCGCTATCGGTACTGAAGCACTTGAACGACGAAGGCCCAAAGCTCCAGGAGCGGATGAATGAGCGAACATCCAAATTCGTTGGTGAACTAAACTCGTACTTTCACTCCATCGGTGCGCCGCTGCACTTACCGCACTTCGCGTCCATTTTTTACCTCCACTTCGAACCGGAAGCCAAAGCGCCGAGCCTCCTCTGGTTCCATTTACGAGAAAAGGGCGTCCACATCTGGGAAGGCAGGCCGTGTTTCCTGTCGACGGCTCATGGCGACGACGATTTAGCCTTTCTGACTCAGGCGTTTAAAGAGAGCGTCGATGAGCTGATGGCATCAGGCTTCCTGGTCAGCACAAAGCCGCGCCCTTCGAACGGGCGTCAGCCGCGTCTCTCGATGTTCGACAAGCGGCCTGAAAGGCCTCATGCGGGTGCAGCATCTCCTGCGCTGCAATCAGTAACCGTACCGATGACCGATCAGCAGAAAGAAGTCTGGCTGGCCGCTCAAATGGGGGAGGGTGCTTTGCGTGCGTTCAACGAATCGATGGCGCTGCAATTTACCGGACAACTCAACCCAGATGCTCTGATCGCGGCGTTCCTAAAGATCTTCGAACGTCATCAAGCATTCCGGACCACGTTCAACGCGGACGGACTCTCTCAGACTGTCAACTTAAAGAGCACGATCATTCCGTTTATTACAAACTTGTCCCACCTAGAGTCGTCGCCTGCCGAAGAACAACTGACTGCAATAAAAAAGGAGGAAGCTTCGCAGCTTTTCGACCTTGTGCTAGGCCCGCTCTTTTCTGTGCGGATCGTCAAGATCGCGGAACTGAGCCATGTTGTGCTGTTTACCGGGCACCACATAATTCTCGACGGATGGTCGTCGGGAGTTCTCCTAGAGGAGCTCGCTCAGCTGTATTCAGAAATTGCCGGCGGCCCCGCGGCGGAGTTAGATGAACCGGCCGGGTTCAGCGATTATTCGCTTGCGCGACTGCAGGAAGCAGCGACAGCCGACCGAGCGAAGAACGAAGAGTATTGGCGCTCGCGCCTGCATGGCGATATCCCCACCTTGAATCTTCCAGCAGATCGGCTTCCGCCGGTAGTGCCGACGTATAGAGGGGCGACCGAAGCGCTTACGATTCCGGAAGATCTGGCGACGGCATTACTAAAGCTCAGTACATCGAACGGCGTCACTCTCTTTTCAACTCTACTTGCAGGCTGGGCTCATTTGCTGCAAAGGCTTACCGGAGCTCCCGATCTGATCATCGGGATTCCGTCTGCCGGGCAGCAATTCTATGAAAACCAATGCCTGGTAGGACATTGCGTCAATCTTCTGCCGGTAAGGTTTTTAAACCAACCGGACGTTACCTTCGAACAGCACCTGAGGGTGACACAAGATCTGGTGCTCGCCGCCAATGAACACCAGGACTGCACCTTTAGCTCGCTGCTGCCCGACCTCAACGTCTTTCGCGCGCGCGGCAAGACCCCGCTGATTTCGACGACGTTCAATATTGAGTCTCACCCGGAAGAACTCGATTTCTTTGGATTAACCTACGAACTCTCAACTAACCCGCGGTCTTATTTCCAATTCGAGCTCGGCCTGAATATCGTCCGACAAGGATCGGAACTGGTAATCGAAGCCAGCTACAATTCGGACATCTTCGATGGTTCTTCTGTCCGTCGTTGGCTCGAGAGCTATCAGACACTTCTTTCGTCGGTCGCCGCCTCGCCCAGAACTTCCCTCGACCGCGCTGAAATAGTGCCGAACCGAGACCGCGAGCTTACAGTAGAAGAATGGAATTCAACAGCATCTTCTTACCCGCGCGATATGTCGATTTCCGAGCTGTTTGAGCGCGGGGTCGAACGTTCGCCGAACTCTATCGCTGCAATATTAGATGGGCGCAGCTTAAGCTGCACGCGTCTCAATCGTTCCGCGAACAAGCTGGCGCGTCACCTCCGGACATTGGGAGTCGGCCCTTCAACCAGAGCGGCGATCCTGCTCGACCGCTCGTTCGAGATGCTCGTCTCTCTTCTGGCGATCCTTAAAGCCGGAGCGGCCTACGTTCCGATCGATCCGTCGCAGTCGCCGGAAAGGATCGCTTCCTTGCTGGACGACGTAGCCCCAACTATAGTCGTCACACAAAAAGCATACGGCAGCAAGTTCGCTGCCACAAAGATTAGCCTGTTTTTTATCGACGACGACCCGGCAGCGTTAGATAAATACGCCGACGGCAACCTTGAATCGATGCGTTCCGGCGCCGATCCCGCGTATATCATGTTCACATCTGGTTCGACTGGAAAACCCAAGGCGGTGATTGCTACGCATCGCGCTGTGATACGACTCGTGATCAATACGAACTACGCATCGTTTGCTCCGAACGAGGTTTTCATGGCAATGGCGCCTCTCGCTTTTGATGCGTCTACTCTGGAGATTTGGGGTCCGCTGCTGAACGGCGTTTCTGTTGTGCTGCTGCCGCCGGGCCAGGCTACACTGCAAGAAATTGCCGATGTCATAAAAAAATCCGGTGTGACTACTCTGTGGCTGACTGCAGGACTGTTTCACAGCTTCGTCGACAACCATATCGAAGGCCTCAGGCCGTTACGGCAGCTCCTTGCCGGCGGTGACATACTGTCGGCGAGTCATGTCGCGAGGACCCTTAAAGAGTTACCGCACCTCCGACTGATCAACGGTTATGGGCCTACTGAGACGACAACCTTCGCCTGTTGTCACCAGATTGCGACGGATGACATAGCGCGAACTTCCATTCCGATCGGCCGTCCGATATCCAACACGCAAGTCTATGTCCTCGGCCCAAATCTTCTCCTGCAGCCGATCGGGGCGTTCGGCGAGCTGTATGTCGGCGGAGACGGAGTCGCGCTCGGCTATCTCAACGACCAGGTGTTGACCAGCGAAAAGTTCCTGCCCAATCCATTCGGCGAAAATGGCGGGGGCACGATGTATCGGACCGGCGATATCGTCCGCTGGCTTCCTTCCGGCGTACTGGAGTTTCATGGACGAGTCGACGAGCAGCTCAAGATACGTGGATTCCGCGTCGAACCTGGCGAGATCGAACGTGCTTTAATGACTGTCCCTGGAGTAGGCAACGCGCTGGTTATCGGACTTTCCGCCGGGCCCAACGATCAGCAGCTTGTTGCCTACCTCACACCGTCCGAACCAGGACGACGCTTGAATATCGACGACGTGCGGACATCCGTTGCGGCTCAACTTCCGGTCTATATGCTTCCGGCGGCCTATGTTCAGCTTGATTCCATTCCGCTGACAGCGAACGGCAAACCGGACCGGCGAAAATTGCCGCCGCCGGACGATTCGACTTCGCGCACAGCCGATACTACCGGAGGCCGCGACGAAGTAGAGACCAAACTGATCGCTATCTGGGAAAAGGTTCTTTCCAGGGGCAATGTCAGCATCGACGATAACTTTTGGGAGATCGGCGGCCACTCGCTGC
>PLAD01000288.1 GCA_003134215.1 Armatimonadota bacterium | reverse complement strand
AAGCCTGGGAAGGAAGTAAGCTAATCGGAGCGGCGGCGTCCGGTAAAGTCCTCGACCTGGTCAGGCTGCGTAATTTGGAGGCGCGCCGTCAGGGTTACGATAACTACTATGCCATGCAAATCGAACTGCAGGAGCTTGATGAAGACCTTCTGTTTCGTTTGTTCGACACAGTTTCGGACCAATTAGACACGCATTTCATATCGTTTAAAGCCCAGCTTGATTCAACGCTTGCAAAGAAATTTGCGATCGATATGGACCAGCTTCGGCCCTGGCATTATTCCAATCCGTTCTTTCAAGATGTACCGGCGGCCGACGATATCAAGCTGGACAGCTACTTTGCCGGCAAGAACCTGGAGCGGATCGCCGCAGAGTTCTTTTCATCGATAGGTTTTGATATAGAATCCATTCTGCGCAATTCCGATCTTTACGCAAAGCCAGGCAAAAACCAGCACGCCTACTGCACATTGATCGGGCGTAGAACGCACGATATTCGCATGCTCTGTAACATCGTCTCGAATGCTCAGTGGATGGGTACCCTTCTCCATGAATTGGGTCACGCCGTCTATGACGATCACATCGATGACAAATTGCCGTTCTTTCTCCGCGAATGCGCACATACCATGACGACCGAGGCAATCGCTGAGATGATGGGACGGTTCGTGAACGATCCTGAATGGCTCACAGCCTATGCGGGAGTCGATAAGGCCGATGCAACCCGGCTTGGCGAAGAGCTGCATCTTGCCCATCGAGGACATATGCTTGTCTTCACACAGTGGGTGCAAGTAATGGCCCACTTCGAAACAGAGCTCTATCGGAACCCGGAACAAGATCTGGACCTTCTCTGGTGGAATTTGGTAGAAAAGTATCAGCACCTCCATCGGCCGACCGGGCAGCGCAAATCCGATTGGGCCGCCAAGATACACCTGGCGACTTCGCCGGTCTACTATCACAACTATCTGCTTGGCGAGTTTACAGCTTCGCAAATAATTGCTGCAATCAAAAGAACAGTTGCACCGTCGCCAAACGAACTGGTGACGAGCCCCAGGGTGGGGGAGTGGCTAATAAACAACATCTTCCGCCATGGCGCAAGATTTTCCTGGAACGAGCTGTTGAAACGCGCCACAGGCGAAGAACTCAACCCGGCTCACTTTGTAAATGAATTGGTTGTTTCCGCATGATCACGCAGGAATTCCTGAAAGCAGCGACTGAAACCCCGTCGGTTGGTACGGCGTGTCTGCCGGTACTCAACGTCTTCGCCCACCATCTCGGCCCCGGCTACACATGTACCTATGTCGCTGACGGTTTTTGTCTATTTCAAAAACACGGCCGGGATGCGACTCAGATTAAGGCCGTCCTCGTCGCTCATGTGGATGAAATCGGCGGTGTCACTTACGGTACATCGTCGTCCGGCGGCTACGTGACACGGGTATGGGGCGCCGAACCCTCCCTTTTTGCTGCTTCGAAACTGCAAGCCTACGACTACCTTGATGACGGAAGCAGCTCGGCCTACCCGATTGAAGCGGCGGTGGAAAATGTGGACGGTGAATCGCGGCTCGTAGTCTACGGCGAACAGATCCGCCCCTACAGAACTGTCTTCACGTTCAAAACCGAAACCGAATTCGACGACGATTTTATCTTTGCAAAGGCGGTCGACCCGCGAGTGACCGCGTGCTGCGTTGTCGAAGCCCTGAGGCGCCTGGACAGCGCAGAAGTTGCTGTGGTGTTGGTCATGGCTGAAGAATGCGCGATGGATGTCGCCCGTAAAGCAGTGACCTATCTGACGAGATACTCTCCCGACCTCAAGCTAGTGGTCAATGCCGATGTGCCGCTGCTCAGTAACCTTGGCGACGGCAGGCTGGACCTGCCCGCAATACGCATTTTTGAAGGCCGTAACTTTATCGATCCGTCGTTTGGAATTAAAGTCGTTGACCATCTGGTCGCCGGGGGCGTGAGAGTTCACCTTTCGGCAGCGCGCAGCGGGAGTCAGACCCTTCTGTTCACTCCGCTCGCACCGACACTCTCGATTGCGCTTCCCGGTGAAGCCATCCACACTGCCAGGGGCAAAATGAGCATGACCGGCATCGACCGCTGTGTCGACCTTCTTACCGCGATAGTCAACGATCAGGTCAAGCGGCATGAGCATTGACAACCGGCCGGCAGCCCCAATCTCTATGAATTTAGAAGTATTGAGATATGCCAAGTTTTGATTATCTTGTGATCGGCAGCGGCAGCGCCGGATTGACCTTTGCCCTGGAGGTCGCGCGCTCCGGGACAGTTGCAGTCATCACAAAGAAACATCGAACCGACTCAAGCACCAACTGGGCGCAGGGCGGAATCGCCGGTGTGATTGGATCCGACGATTTGCCGGAACTGCATTTCGACGACACAATCATCGCCGGAGCCGGATTGTGCAATCCTGATGCTGTCCATCTGCTTGTCAACGATGGACCGCAAAGAATTGCCGACCTAATGGAGCTTGGGGCAAGGTTCAATGTCGAATCGAACGGCGAACTAGCCCTTGGCCGAGAGGGAGGGCATTCGCGCCGAAGAATTGTCCATGCCGCCGATTTAACCGGACGAGAAGTAGAGCGGGCGCTTGTCGAATCGGTGAGACTCCATCCTCAGATCACAGTTTTTGAGCATCACTGCGCAATTGACTTGATCATCGAAGACAACGCATGCCTCGGCGCCTATGTACTCAACGACTCTACGGGGCAGGTTGACGAGCCCTATACCGCAAAAGCCACTTTGCTCGCTACGGGAGGTTGCGGCCAGGTCTATCAGCACACCACGAATCCCGCGATCGCGACCGGTGATGGAGTTGCAATCGCCTGGCGCGCCGGCTGTATCGTAGCGAATATGGAGTTCATCCAGTTCCACCCGACCTCGCTCTATCACCCGAGTGCGAACAGCTTCCTGATCAGCGAAGCGGTCCGTGGAGAAGGCGCTGTCCTGCGACGTCCCGATGGTGTTGCGTTTATGGACAAATATGACGAACGCAGAGAACTCGCTCCCCGCGATATCGTCGCCCGCGCTATCGACAGCGAAATGAAGAAACTGGGCATACCGTGCGTCTACCTCGACATTACGCATAAACCGGCTGCGGAGATTAAGAGACACTTCCCAAATATCTATGCGAAATGCCTCAGCTTCGGAATCGACATTACATCCGATTGGATACCGGTCGTTCCCGCTGCACACTATTCCTGCGGCGGCGTTGTCACCGATCTCGAAGGGCGTACCAACATTCATAATCTCTACGCCTGCGGGGAAACCGCATCCACTGGAGTCCATGGCGCAAACCGCCTCGCTTCCAATTCACTGCTGGAAGCCCTTGTCTTCGGTCATAGGGCAGCGTCTAACCTGATGAGCCGCACCGGGAATTTCTACGGTTTGAACGTCCCTGCATTCGACTTCTCTTCAGTGGTCGGTGACGGCCCCCAGTGTCGAGAAGAGGCATTGCGAAACCGACTGCAGATTGTCATGCAAAAGTACGTCGGTATCGTTCGAAGTAACCAGCGCCTTCAAAAAGCGAAAGATGCGGTTGAAGCCCTTCGGTCGGAGGCGGCCGGATTATTCTCAGATGGACGGATTACTGGCGAACGACTGGAGATGCGCAACCTTCTCGATGTCGCTCAGCTAATCATTACCTCGGCCAAATTGCGCAAAGAGTCAAGGGGCCTGCACTATACGACGGACTATCCAGAGACTGTCGACTCGGAGCGTCACGATACGGTTCTGCAATCGACCTCCTGATAAGAGGACAAAGGGTCACTACGACTGTAAATTAAAAAACCCCTTCCAAATTTTGGAAGGGGCTTCGCTCTTGAGAGCTGATTAGTTGCAGGGGTGGTTCGTCGGGTTCGACGCGCCGCCGCTGCTGATGTTGCCGTTGGTTACCCAGTAGCACATGTTTTCCACAAGCGAGACGCCGTTTACCGCTTTGACGTGGCCGTCGCAGAACAAGACGTCATCCTGTCCTTCGTGTCTGCCGAGAAGGTCCTGGAAGTTGGAAACTGTCGGCTCAGCGAAACCGGAGGCGAAGATATTCGAGGTTGCAGGACCGGAATTGCTGGTCATGCTCGTAGCATTAGTTGTGTTGTTCATGAACGTAGCCGCGCCTACATTCGCAAAATAACCTGAGTATCGCAGCGCATTACAGTTCTGGGTCAGGAAGGTATTGTCCTGAGTCAACATTGCTGCGTTTGTGGCGCCATTGTAGTTAGCCTGTCCGAGAACATTCCCGGAGTCAGGTCCCGCCCCGTAGTACGATCCATCGACGATTAACACCGTACCGGCCGGGCGATCCACGGTCACAGACGATACCGGGACGACATTTGGGGTCACGCCAGGGTTGTTAGCTGGTGAAATCCATCCGTCGTTGTGGGCGTAGCTGTTTTCCCAGCCGTATCCGTAGCCTCCGGCGCCATTCTCGCTGCCGGTATTGATCGACGATGTGCCGGTGAACGAGGCGCCATTGGACGGGTCGACAAAAATACCCGTGCTTTTTGTATATGGGTAGATGATCATCGGCCAAGGGAAAGCCTTGATTGCTGTCGTGTCGCAAGCAGCAGTGACTGTTACGCTGGTACAGGTGCCTTCAGTAGCAGATACCGCCGGACCGTTGGGCCACATGCTTGTAGGAACTGATTGCCAGTCAGGGCAGTTAGTCGAACTCGCTTCCGACCACCGGTGCGGGTAAAAAAATTCGTCATTATCCTGCTCATATTGCAGGGTTGCTATTCCGATCTGCTTCAAGTTGCTTTGGTCGGTTGCTTGTCGAGCTTTGTCACGCGCCTTAGCGAAAACAGGGAAGAGGATAGCTGCGAGAATCGCTATTATGGCTATGACGACGAGTAGTTCAATGAGTGTAAATCCGTTTCTGGACCGTTTCATACTAATTATCCATCCTTTCGAAAATGCACGGACCTAATAATTAGTCAGCGTCCGTGTAGGGCACAATTGTGTCGGGCTAATCTCAATGTGACACCGACATGTTACCGTAACAACTCAGCTAACTTTGTTAACGGCAGATTATGTAGATTAAGAAATGGTTAAAGAATGTTGAGCGCCCTATAGCAGCTGCAATCTTCATCATTTAAAGTTAACCAAATATCTAGATATTTAAAATAACGCTTGTATTTGTCGTCTCAGCGCGCACGTTAAAGTTATGCTCCAACCATATATTCTTGAAAATCGAAAGAGGGTATGTTGCAAACAGAAACCTTTAAACTCCTTTGTCCGGCTCTTCTGTAGGAGAGACCGAGAGTCCGGCTAATTGTGTGGTAGGATAGGTGTAGTACTAACAGCGTGATTTTATGCAACAGAATTGAAACGACGTATTATCAGGGTCAAACGTTCCTACGCGAAGAAGCGTAACCGAAACGTCAGGCCAATCCAGGTCAGTGGACAGACTGTCGCGGCGGATTTTCTCTTTTATCTCCTCCCTGCGCCCGCCTGGATATTTAATCGCAAGTCCTTTCGAATTCGAGCTGCCAATTCTGCAGCCGTCCTGATGCTCGGACATACGGAAGATGAGCTCAAGCGAAAGACTGTATTTGAACTGCTTGCCGATGAAAAGGTTCGGACCTACGGTGCGATACCTGCTCTGACCAGCGATTTACCTGGTGCAGGGTCCCACGTAACACTTTTCAAATCGGCCAAGCATCGGCTGATTAACGCATCGGTCAAATGCACCCATATTGCCTTTGGTGGCGAGAACTGCTGTTTGGAAGTATTTCACATAGAGCAGACCCAGTCACATGTCGTGCTGGACGATAACTTGTTGGCCGAGTTCGCCGCCCGTCGCGATACCGAAAGAGGCCTTAGAGAAAGTCGGCAGCGTTACAAATCCCTCTTTGCTAACAGCCCGTATGCAATTGTCAGGTTCGGCGCCTCCGGACGTGTGGAAGCCGTGAACAGTGCCGCGGAACGACTCACCGGGTATTCTTCTTCGGCCTTGGACGGACGCCATTTTCGGCACATCGTTCGCCCATCCTCTCTGCGTGCTGCGTTACGCTATTTTACAGAAGCCATGCTTGGAAAAGGGGCTAACTGGGACTTGCAGATTCAGCACTTCAGCGGACGTTACATTGTGGTCAGCGGGGTGACGGTACCGGCGGTTGTAGACGATGAAGTTGTAGGCCTCTACGTAATCTTGCGGGATATGACCGAGCAGAACCGCCTGACCGCTCTTATTCGGGGTGAAAATGAAGTCCTCAGCCTCATAACCACGCGTCAGCCCTTGGATCATGTCCTTCATGTAATTGCGCGGACGATCGGGCGGCAGAGCGACGACATGATCTGTGCGATCCTTCTCACCAGTCAAGATGGCCGGAAGCTAAGATTCGCGGCTGCTCCAGGGTTGTCGTTCGACTTTCGTGAAGCAATCGAACGGGTTGATATTACATCTGCGACTGGGACGTGCGGCCAGGCCATCGCCCAGAAGAAACGAATATTTGTCTCAGACATCAGTACAGATCCGAGTTGGGCGGAACTGCGGGATATCGCACTCTCTAACTGTATCTACGCATCGTGCGCCNNGGCCACTCCAATAGTCTCTTCCCAAAACCAGGTTCTGGGAACCTTCGTCGTCTACTATAACGAGTCCCGAACGCCGTTCGAATGGGAAACGCGTCTGATGGACCGCGCCTGCAACCTCGCGCGAATTGCGATCGAGCGATCGTCTTCAGAACAGCAGCTGAATATAGTACAGCGTGCGTTGGAATCGGTCACGGCTGGAATCGTGATCACCGACGCACGCGAACACGACAATCCGGTGATTTATGTGAACAAAGCATTTGAAGGCATCACTGGCTACGAATCCTCGGAAATCCTCGGAAAGAACTGCCGAATCCTTCAGTCCGGCGAAGCAGAGCCCGACTCAATTCAACTGATCCGCAGTTCCATGGCAGCGGAACGCGACTGCATGGTCGTCCTCCATAACCGGCGAAAAGATGGGTCTGAGTTCTGGAATGCACTGACACTATCGCCGGTTCGCGATAGCCACGGAAGATTGACACATTGGATTGGAGTTCTGTCGGATGTCACAAATCGCAAGAAGATCAGTGAAGTCGTTCGAGACAGCGAAGAGCGATTTCGCCAGCTGATCGAAAACACCAGCGACATTATCTCCATCGTAGAGTCCGATGGCATGATTAGATATCAGAGTCCGTCGGTCGAGCGCGTGCTCGGTTTGAACCCGGACCAAATGATCGGAAAGAAGCTGTCCGAATTTGTACACCCGGACGATGAAAACGAGATCAACCGACTGTTCGCTCAGCTGATGGATACTCCTGGCGAGCCTCAGGCGGTCGAGGCGCGATACCGTCACGCGGACGGCCACTGGCGATCGATTGAACAGGTGGCGACCAACCTGACCGGGCAGCCTGGAGTACGTGGCATTCTCTTGAACTCGCGCGACGTAACCGAGCGCCGTGAACAGCAGCTTAAACTGGACTTCCTGGCACACCATGATCCGTTGACCAACTTGCCGAACCGAGGAGTGTTTGACAATCGCCTGTCGGCGGCGGTATCGCTGGCCTCTCGAACCGGCGACAAGCTTGCCGTCCTCTTCCTCGACCTCGATCGGTTAAAAAACATCAACGACACCCTGGGGCACCGTGTAGGTGACCAGCTTCTGATCACGGTAGCACAGCGACTGCGCGGTGCGATCCGTGAATGCGATCTTGTGGCGCGCTGGGGTGGTGACGAGTTCACGCTTATCCTTCCGAAGATATCATCCACCAACGATGCCATTAAGGCGTCGCAGCGGATTATCGCGTCGTTGTCGTCCCCAATAAAATGCCTGGAACACGAGCTATACGTAACCGGAACTATTGGAATAAGCATCTATCCTTCGTCCGGCGCCGATGCGGAGACGTTGGTGCGAAATGCAGATACGGCAATGTACCGCGCTAAAGAAGGCGGCAAGAACTACTTCCAGGTTTACAGCGCCGACATGAACATTGGAGCAATGGAGCGTCTTTCGCTGGAGACATCGTTGCGAAAAGCGCTCGAACGAGACGAATTCGTCCTTAACTATCAGCCGCAGGTCGATCTGCGGACCGGCAGAATCACCGGGGTGGAGGCGCTTGTTCGCTGGCAGCATCCACATCGCGGCCTGATTCCGCCCTCTGAATTTATCCAACTGGCAGAGGATACCGGCTTGATCATTCCCCTCGGTGAGTGGGTCCTTGACGAGGCCTGCCGGCAGGCCGCACGGTTCAACCGCGAAGCGATCCATCCTATAAGAGTCGCGGTGAACCTTTCGGCGCGCCAAATCTGTCGCAAGGACTTTGTCAAAACTGTAGGTAGAGCTTTGGAAGTGAGCGGCTTGGAGCCGCGCTTGCTGGAGCTTGAGCTGACCGAAAGCGTACTGATGAACGACGAGGAAAGCAGTATTCAGCCGCTGCTCGACCTGCGAGCCATGGAAGTCGATCTTTCAGTGGACGATTTTGGGACCGGCTACTCGTCCTTCATGTACCTCAAGAGGTATCCAGTGACTTCGCTGAAGATCGACAAGTCCTTTATCGCAAATATCGGAAGCGATGGCGACGATGCGACGATCGTCCGCAGCATGATCGATATGGCGCACAATCTCCGCCTTCGTGTGGTGGCAGAAGGCGTGGAAACCTCTGCACAGCACCGGTTCTTGTGTGAGCATGGATGCGAAGAAATGCAAGGCTACTTTTACAGCGCACCCATTCCAGCCGAAGCTTTAAGTGTTCTACTGTCACACCCGATGCTCGATGTCCAGTTGGCACTCATCGACCACTCGTAAATATATTTGTCCGCCCCCTGAAGAAAATACCTGGATCTGCCGAACATGGTAGTGACCGATATCTCACGTAGGAAGGGGGCATCAAAAGATGCCGACACTTTCCCTAATGCCGATCCAAACCGGGTCTCCACCCGATACGGAAGCGGCGAGGGCAAATGGAGGGACGGAAGGTCGCGAAGGTACAATTGCCGCAGGAACGAAGAGCGGTACGACAGAAAATACCTGGACGCGACTCTTTCAGTCAATTATAAAGCAGGGCTTAACGCCTGCAGCCGGCGCATCAATATCGACTGCTAAAGCAGGTGAATTGAAAAGTCAAACGGCTGACAGCAATAGCTCAGTTGCGACTCCTCCGATCACGGATCAGTCGACTCCCACCCTCGACCTGTCGACCCAGGCACTGACCTTGAACGCCGTTGCACCAGCTCCGGCAGTTCAAATCGGCGCCCTCGGCCAGGTCGTCACCACTGCATCGAAAGCGGGCCCTGCTCCCGTACAGACTGCAAGCGCACTGACCGCTCCGCCGATCGCCGTTTCGTCCCTAATAGCGAAACAAGCGCCGCCTGCTGTTGGCGACGTCGTCGTATCAACTCCGAAGACTATTTCGATTAAGAACGCTTCGGAAAGGAAGTCGGCGACGGTAGTATCGAACGCTGCTGTATCGACCGCCGTGTCGACGGCGCCGCTCGCAGTTCCTTCTGTACTAGATCAGGTTCCTCAGGTTATCGCAAATGCTGTCTCGTCGCCAGTTCAGGTATTTCAACTTCCTCAGGTGATTGAAGCGAAGTCTGTTACTACAGTTGCTACTACTGCAACAGCAGCAACTACAGCAACTCAAACGGCGGTTCCGACTGCTGCAGCGCCGACTAATCCTGCTGATACGACTATCGCTCTCTCACCTCAGCCTGCACCCGTACCCACACAGACCGCGGTGCTGCCGCAGAACCTTCCGACCGAAGCCGTCGCCGCTCTTGCTGCTTCTCAGGTTGGCTCGGTTCAATTGAAGGGTACAGTCACTGTCTCGCCCCCCTTAACCGGAAGCAGCATAACCACCCCCCCAAAATCTACTTCCGTTGGGACAATGAAGGGGAGCATGGAGCGCAGCCAGGTTCTAGGGGATCAGGCGGAAGCAAAAGGTGGAGCAGTCAGGAGTAATTCCGGGAGTGCTTCCGAATCGACATCCGATGGCCAGAGCGACCGTGGTTCCAGCGGGGACAGCTCAGCAGGGCAGAGCTCCTTCGCCGGACTGCTTGCGACGGCGGCGGCTGTGACAACCTCGGCAACAGCGACGCCGGCGACGACCAATGCAGCTCTCATTCTGGATTCGTCGCATGCCGAACGCATGCAGGTCGTCAGCCAGATTTCCTCCCATATTCAATCGATGCAGCCTTCGACAGCAAATCCCAATACGATGACTGTAACCATTCAGCCCCCGCACTGGGGAGAAGTCAAAATAGCTGTGACTCTGAATCCGGACTCGACCGACGGTGCAGCTTCACGGAGTGTTTCGGCGACAGTGACTGCCTCCACTTCCGAAGTCCAAAACGTATTGCAGCAGCATGTACAGGAGCTTAAAGATTCTCTTGCGTCCGCCGGCATGCACCTGGATAAGATGGACATCGGAGTAGGAACCGTTGCCGCTATGAGTGAAAGCGGTGGGAGCACTGGTCACCATGCCGGGCAGCAAGACAGCAATCAGAATCAGGCCGCATATCAAAACGCGACTGCTGATTTCACAACAAATTCCGGCGGCTTCGGTGGTTCGTTCCAGTCATCTTCAGGATCTGGAAACGGAGAATACGCTTCGTCCGGCGGCATCGATTCGATCGATACGACAAATGCAGCCCCGCCGTCAATCACGTCCTCTGCCGGTAATTCCGGTTCTAACAGCCATATCGATATGAGGGCATAAAAGGAAAATCCATGTCAACTACAGGAACCACTTCCCCATTAACGGGGGCGATCACATCTTATTCCGGAGCGCCAACGAACACGAACGCCGCCGGACAGGCGACTTCTACCGGAGACTCGGTCAGCGAAAACCAGTTCTTAAATCTTCTGGTAACACAGCTGCAAAACCAGGACCCTACTCAACCAATGGACGACTCGCAATTCGTATCGGAGCTAGCTCAGTTTTCGTCACTTCAGGAGACGACAAACTTGAATACGACGATGAGTGGGTTCACCTCAACTTCAAGTCTGCAGACAGCGGCCTCGATGATTGGAGCGAGCGTGACCACCAGTGCGACCGACTCCAGTGGGAACGCCATCGGCGGCGAAGTAACCTCGGCTGCCACCAGTAATGGAGTCGTCAACGTTGTGATTGGTTCGAATTCCGTACCTTTATCTGACGTCACTGGTGTTACTTATCCTTCGGCTTCAGGCACGTCAACAACGTCGAGCACATCCGGGTCGTAGGCCATTATCTCATGACATCTGTCGACATTCAATCGAGAATAGCCGCACAAAACATCCTTTCGTCCGAAAGCCAGATCGGCGCGCCGTCAATCCCGGCGCCGCAGACAGGCAGCGGATCGTTTGCAGATATTTTATCGAATACAGCGGGGTCGCAGCCGGTGACGTTCTCCGGACACGCTCAGACCAGGCTGGCCTCTCGACAGATAACGCTCACGCCGCAGGACCTTGGAAAGCTATCGAGCGCTCTGACCAGGGCGGCCGCAAAAGGATCGCGATCGTCGTTAGTACTAATGGACAGCGACCAGGGTGGACGGGTCGGACTTGTCTGCTCCGTCCCCAACCGCACTGTAATTACCGCAGTGGATGCACAGCAGCTTAAGGACAACATTTTTACGAACATCGATAGCGCGATGCTCGTCTGACCATCTTTTGCCAAGCTTCGGCGCGGCACGACCAACGGCTGGACTCTCGTCTGTTTGAGACAGGGAAGCCGTCATCTCAGATACTTTATTTATAAGTTCGTAACAGGAGAGATCAATGCTACAAGCAATGTTTAACGGGGTTTCGGCCATCAGCGCGACCCAGACAGATATGAACGTAATCGGTAACAACATCTCAAACGTAGATACCACTGCGTTTAAGTCATCGGCTGTGTCCTTTTCAACGCAGTTGTCACAGTCGATCCAGGGCGCTGAAGCGCCGACCAACGGCGGTGGAACCACTGACCCTGTTCAAGTCGGACTGGGCACCAAAGTCGGCAGCATAACGGTGCAGGAAGCGCAGGGCGGTCTCCAATCCACCAGCGCACCCACCGATATGGCCATTCAAGGCAATGGCTACTTTATGACCGCAAGCCCTGACGGCGCGATTAACTATCAGCGTGACGGACACTTTGCTGTCGACAGCGCCGGTGACCTGGTCGATGCAAGCACCGGCGATCCGGTTCTTGGTTATCCAGCGACCACAGCCGGAGTCGTGAACTCAGCGGCGACAGTTACCCCGCAGTCCGTGATCGCAGTTCCCGTCGGATCGCTAACCCGTGCACAGGCCACGGCCAACGTCAATTATTCCGGCAACCTCAACTCAGGAACAACTAGCCCATCCAACTATACTCGCAGCGTGAACGTCTACGATAGCCTAGGAAACTCACAAACGATCACTTTGACTATGACGCCAAGTGCGACGCCGAATGTATGGAATTGGTCGGCGTCGCCAACTACGCTGACTGCCGGCACAGTCTTGACCACTCCAACCGGCACAACCAATCAGGGGACGATGACCTTCAACAGTAACGGCGAAGAGACATCGTCGACCGGAGCATTGCAGCTGACATCGACATCGAGCACGTCGCCGCAGAACATCGTACTTAACTTCGGCGGTACGACCCAACTTGCGCAGTCTTCCGACCTCGCACCTTCGTCGCAGGACGGCTATCCTACCGGTACGCTCCAGTCGTTTACCGTCGACCAGTCAGGAACCATCACCGGCGTCTTTTCCAACGGACAGTCGATGGCTCTCGGTCAGCTTGCACTCGCGAACTTCTCGAACCCAGGAGGCTTAAATGCAATCGGCAATAACCAGTGGCAGCCGACGTCCGACTCAGGCGTCCCACAGGTAGGGACCGCAAGTACAAACGGTCTTGGCGCGATCTCCGCCGGCTATTTGGAGCAGTCAAACGTCGACCTGGGCACGCAGTTGACGAATATGATCGTCACCGAACGGTCCTTCCAGGCGAACACTAAGGTCGTTTCTACGGTTGACGATATGCTTAACGACCTGATCCAGATGAAGCAGGGTTAACGGTTTCGGTCTGACTTTCGCCGAGGAGGCCGGCGAAAGTGGGGCCGATAGGGGAACGTTCGTACGGGTATAATGGATTGTATGAACGTTCCCTGCATTGTGTGCAATCAGCAGTTTAATGTCGACAAGGATAACGGCCAGGTAATTCAGATCGATGGGATCTCCCATTATGTCTGTAAAAAAGACTGGCCGGGTTTTAACGCCGGGGCGGCTCTCCAAAAGCAGATGATGGAAGCGCTCGGCGTGCGAGATAGAACAGTATCGGAAGAGGGGCGCAAAGACTCTGAGCGCGCACTCGCCGATTACGACAAGAGTCCGCGTGATATCGTCGAAGCGCTTGACCAATATGTGATTGGTCAGGAGCGAGCGAAGCGCGAAGTCGCAGTCGCGGTATACGATCATCACCGGATCCATCAAACAGATATAGCGGCGCTCGAGGCGGGCGAAAGGCCGGAGGTCGATCTTGAGAAGGCGAACATTCTCATGGTCGGTCCCTCCGGCAGTGGAAAGACCCTCATCGCCAAAACCCTCGCAAGATCGTTGGGAGTTCCTTTCTCAACGGCCGATGTCACCAGCCTGAGTCCCACCGGCTACACCGGTAACGATGTTGAGAGCGTGCTCAGCGCACTCTTTATCGACGCCGGCGAAGACACCGAATGGGCTTCGCGGGGGATCGTCTTTCTCGATGAAATCGACAAGATCGCACGTAAGAGCCTGGCAAACCCGTCGATCACCCGCGACGTTTCCGGGGAAAGCGTGCAGCACGCCCTTCTCAAACTCATCGAAGGGACGATGGCGCAGCTTCCGATGGGTGCGACCGGGCGAAAACATCCGGATGCACCGCCTGAATATATCGACACACACAAGATTCTGTTTATCGGCGGCGGAGCCTTCGAAGGACTTCCTGAGATTGTCGCTAAAAAAATGCACCGGTCGACCAACCGCATGATGGGTCTGCGCGCGTCCAACGAAGCCCTGATCGGCGATCCGCAGCTAGATTACCAGATACTCGCGGAAGCGCCGACGGAAGTTCTGGTCGAAAGTCTTGTCGAATATGGGTTCGTCCCCGAACTGGCCGGCCGCCTTCCAATCATTGTCCCGCTCGCCCCTCTCACCCGCGAAGAGATGCGTCGCGCCCTCACCGAACCGAAAAACTCGGTAGTTAAGCAGCAGATCGAACTCTTCGCAAGGGACGGTATCGAGTTGATCATCACCGACGATGCCCTGGAAGCTGTTGTCGATACAGCCATTAAGATGAAGACCGGTGTCAGAGCTCTCAAATCGCTGGTAAAACGAATGACAACAGCCGCAAGATACGATCTTTCCGGCGACAAAACCGTCCTCAAGGTCACAATCGGCCCCGAAGCCCTCAAAGACCCATCCCAATACGAAGCCGTAAAAACCACCGACACCTACGCCCAACCAACCCGCTTCAGCGAAGCAGTATGAGTGCATTCCCGCGCATTGGAGTTGAAATTAGTCCGAGGGGTTTGGGGGCCAGGAGTATGTTTTTGCTGATGGAAAGAGGGGGCGTTCCCCGCTTTCAATCCTATTCTTATTGAGGCTCTGCATCAGTTCCTCTACTTCGGCGGCAGCTTGGCGGATTGCGTCTGCCGCTCGCTGCACAAACGCAATTTCTCCTCAAAGGTATACTTTCGCAATGGGTGATTTGCGAGTCGGTATTGTGGATGTAAGCAGCGGTGAGTCGCCTGTCGATCGGTTGACTGCTCTTTGCATTGGAGCCGAAACCCTTTCGCTGGCTGTCGGATATCTTTTTTTGGAAGGCCTCGCACCGCTTCTTCCCCAGTTGAAAAAACTCAGCCGTATTCAGCTTCTGATCGGAAATGTCGTCAATCGCCTTACCGAAGAGCAGATCCAGGAAGAGCAGCAGTTGAACAGGGTAGGAGAGCCGGAGGAAATGTTCGCGCGCGGATTACGTGACGAGCGAGATCGTGCAGCGCTGGAGACTGCGCTGAACCTTCGGAGAACCATCGAAGCTATGCCGAGAACCAAAGAAAATCGCGCGGTGATTATCGATGTTGCGACTCTGATCGCCGGCGGTGTAATGCAGGTGAGGCTGCTGACAAGCAGACGACTTCACGCTAAGGCGGCTTGTGTCAGCTATCCTGTAAATCACGAGAGGTTCCCAGGGGCGGCGATCATCGGCAGCAGCAACTTGACTCTGGCAGCCGGCCGAATTGGGAAAAAAGAACATGGTCGTTGGTCCGCCGACCTGGACGTCCAGGTCGAAGGACCAGAAAATTTAGCTTTTCTTAATGATTGGTTCGACGCACATTGGTCGGAAGCGCAAGATTTTCAGAAAGAACTGTTCGAGGAACTTGGCCAAGCTTGGCCGCTTCGGACAACGGTCCGATAGGTGAGTGGCTATGGGCTCTAATGCCGTTTGCCGAACTTGTTCGATCCGCCGGATACACAACTTCATCCGGAACATCTTTGTTGCGCTCACTTTCGAGCGCAATGTCATAGAGCGCTTCAGCCTGTGCAGGCGGCACCAATGCTGCCTGTGTAGGATGACGCATGAAAGACCTCCTCGTCTCCAGTGCGATTATACCATGCCCCTCTTGAGGCTTAACCAATTATTTTGTTGAGTGCAAATACCAGGTAAAAAGACCAGTTCTTGCGAGCTCAACCAACCTGTCCGACACTATGACCACTGATGCAATTGTTATGCCAACTACTGAACTCGACCTTGAAAAAGTCCTGCTTAGCGGTCAGACTTTTCGTTGGCAGCGAGACGACCAGGGCTGGTGGATCAGCCCGATCGGCTCTGATGGAACCATTCTTAGAGCGCAACAGGAGAGCGGTGTATTATATGTGGAAGCCTGCGGCGGGCGCGCCAAGGACATCGCCGCCCTGTATTTCCATGCCGGTACATCATTGCTCAGTCTGCGTGACCGTTGGTTGAGCGATGACGCTTTAGAACTAGCCGTGGCAATTGACAACTCGCCCGGACTGCGCATTGTTCGGCAAGATCCGGTTGAGTGTCTCTTCAGCTTTCTGTGCTCTTCTGCAGCACCGATCCATCGCATCCGTCGCTGCGTCGACGGTATGTCCAGGCTGCTCGGCCGCGATCTCGGCGTCCATCACGGGGTCCAGCTTTGGGCGTTTCCCGAAGTGGAGCGGCTGGCCGGAGTGTTGCGCGCCGATCTTGATTCTCTCGGCCTGGGATTCCGCGGCCGTTATATCGGAGATGCAGCACGAATGGTCGTTGAGCGTGGCGGCAGCCATTGGCTGGCGTCGCTCAGGTCGGCGACTTACGAAGAAGCGAAGTTGGAGCTTGTACAGATTCCCGGTGTTGGGGAAAAGGTAGCGGATTGTGTCTGCCTCTTCTCACTGGATAAACACCAAGCAGTGCCGATCGATGTGCACATGGCGCGTGTCGCCCGCCGAAAGTTCGACGAGTGCCGCGATGTCAAATCGATTACACCAAAAGCTTACGAAACTTTCTCTGGATCTTTTCGCGCGCGTTTCGGAGAATTCGCCGGCTGGGCGCAGCAGTATTTCTTTTACGCGGAAATAGAGCGCAGAGGCTTGTGGGATCAGGAGCTGGGGAGACACCGGCCGAAACCGCTATCTCCCTGAATTGCGTTTAATATCGTCGGTTCTTGCCGGAAAGGCGAAAAACCAACGGAGTCTCGAGACTATCCGCAAGGATCAGCGCGCCCGAGCGCGGAGTGGATGCCGATGCGATATCGACAGCGTCTTCCATGTAGATTTCGACAATCAGATTTTCGCGAGTTTCCATCGATGCAGAAAACGCCATTGCATAATCTGGACGAGTAAAGCAGGCGAGGCCGCGGGTGCGTCCAACAACGGCGCTCCCATAGGAGTTTGTCGGCAGATGATGGACGACATAAAAAGAAACCGGGAACCGAGCATGCTGCGGAAGCTTCGGGATCGATGCTGCTTTGCTTACTCGCTTTGCAGCGATTTCGGGCTTGGAAGACTGTCGGCGATCTGGTTCCGGCGAAAAGGGATCGAGCATATATTGTTCCTCAGGCGATGGTACTGCAGCCTTGGTCAATCGGACACGAATATCATATCCGGGTTGGTGTTAAATCTAGACCCGCATTGGTACTGTATTTTTCCATGCATCCCTAAAGATTCACAATTAATCCATCATATGTAGTTGTAAAAAGCTTGTAGAGAGGTCCGCACGCTTAAAATAAGGGTTGGCGACGATCTTTTTAAGGTAAGGGAGGTCGGTTGCAATGCCCGAAACCAATGTTTCGTTGAGAGCCCGCTGCATTTTTGCAATCGCCATCTCACGATTGCTGTCCCAGACGATGATTTTTGCGATCATCGGATCGTAATAAGGAGGAACGTCTGAGCCGGAATAAACCTGGGTATCGACACGGACATTCGGCCCGCCCGGCAGGTGCAGCGACGAGATATGGCCGGCGCACGGTGCAAAGTCTCGTTCAGGGTCGCGCGCAGTAAGGCGCACTTCGATACCATGCCCGTTCCATTCCACATGACGCTGGCTGATATCAAGCTTCTGGCCGGAAGCGATTTTAATCTGCCACTTCACAAGATCGAGTCTGGTGACAACTTCGGTGACACAGTGTTCGATCTGCAGGCGAGTATTCATCTCCATGAAATAGAACTCGCCGTCCGGCGCCAAAATGAACTCGACAGTCCCCGCATTTGCGTATCCGACCGCCTTCGCCGCCTTAACCGCGGCATCGCAAATCTTCTTGCGTACCCGCGGATCTAAATTCGGTGCAGGGCACTCCTCGACCATCTTCTGATGGCGCGCAGTTTGTATCGAGCAGTCGCGCTCACCCAGATGAAGCACAGTGCCGTGCTCGTCGGCCAAAATCTGTACCTCGATATGGCGCATGAGGTCGATGTGTTTTTCAATATAGACATCGGGATTGCCGAAAGAAGCTTCCGCTTCGTTCTGCGCCATCTTCAGGTTCTGCGCCAACTCGTCATCGCTGAAAACCGTCCGAATGCCGCGTCCGCCGCCGCCGGCGCTCGCCTTGATCTTAATCGGATAGCCGATCTTCGCGGCAACTTTGAATGCTTCCGCCTCATCTTTGACCGCGCCGTCTGTTCCGGGGACAACGGGGACTCCTGCAGCGCGCATGGTCGCCTTCGCGGCGATCTTATCGCCCATTTTTTCAATGGCTGACGGTGACGGGCCGATGAATTTTAAGCCGATCGCACTGCAAGCTTCTGCGAAGCTGGCCGATTCGGCCATAAAGCCGATTCCTGGATGTACAGCGTCGCATCCTGTAATCACCGCTGCGCTCAAAATATTAGGCGCGTTGAGATAGGAATCTTTGCTGGGCGGAGGGCCGATACAGACAGCCTGGTCGGCAAGTCGCACGGGAAGAGAATCTGCGTCAGCCTGGGAATACACCGCGACAGTCGCGATCTTCATCTCCTGGCAAGCTCGGATCACCCGAACCGCAATATCTCCCCGATTGGCTACGAGGATCTTTTTAAGCATATGGAGCGAATTATACCTTAACCAGCGTGAGACGAAAAAATCCCCCGGCAGATGCCGGGGGATTAAGTCTAAACGTGCGTCATGCTTTGACTTCGACAGGGCTCATTCGGCGCAGCTTCTTGATTGCGCGCAGCTCGATCTGGCGTACACGCTCGCGTGTCACCTGGAACCGCTGTCCAACCTCTTCCAGAGTGTGCATGTAACCATCTTCCAAACCAAAGCGCATACGAACCACATCGCGCTCTCGCGGCGTCAGCTTGTCGAGAATGGCATCGAGCTGTTCGCGTCGGATCAAATGGTTCGCTGCATCGCTCGGAGACTGATTTGTACTGGCCGCCTGGATAAAGTCGGCAAGCTGTGCCGAATCCTTTTCTCCTACTGGAGTTTCCAGCGACAAAGGCTCGCTGGCGATGCGCATAATCTCGTTGACCCGCTCGATCCCAACGCCCATCTCTTCGGCGAGCTCTTCCTGAGTCGGCTCACGGCTGAGCTGCTGCCGAAGCATGCCCGATGTGCGGACAAGCTTGTGGATCGTCTCCGCAACATAGACCGGGATTCGGATCGTCCGCCCCTGGTTAATCACGGCGCGAGCAATTGCCCGGCGGATCCACCACGTGGCGTAAGTGCTGAACCGGTAGCCCTTCGTATAGTCGAATTTTTCGACTGCACGGATCAGGCCGATATTGCCTTCCTGAATAAGGTCAGCCAGGGAAATTCCTGGGACACTGTACCGACGTGCAATTGAGACGACAAGGCGCAGGTTCGCTTCCGTCAGGACATCTTTTGCCTTCTGGTCGCCTTGGCCGACACGCTTCGCCAACTCCACTTCCTCGCTGGCGGTGAGAAGGCGCGTGCTGCGTGTCTTTCTCATCCACATTTGAAGAGTTTCGTCTTTGGGCGCTTCTTCCCGAAGGGCAGGAACTGTCGACTCCTGCTCGACTGGAAGGACTTCGTTGTCGCCGTCTTCGTTATCGTTGTCATCCGACAGCGGAGACCCTAAATCATCGTCATCGGACGCTCTAAGCGTCAAGAGGCTGCCATCGTCCATTGGTGATCCAAGTTCATCCTTACCATCTAACGTTTCGCTTCTCGTACCAATCATACTAAGTTGTCTCTCCTCAGGATCGAGAGAATTTATCGCTGAGCTCGAACGGGGAAAGTCTTCTCCGTCGAATTCCTTGTCAGCCTTCGTTGCTCTTGACCTGCTCGGCTTATCTTTCACCACATTCGCCATCAATTCATCCTTTTTTTATCCAAATCATTTGAAAAATATAAGGACTCTTATGGACAAGCTCCTCAAATTCACGCACCGGTGCATGCATAACGGCTTTCGCACTCTCCTGATTTGAACTCAGTTTCCGCCGCAGCGCGGCCATATTTTTTAATATTGCAGTATTTCGCTAATGTAATCCTACGTATACATAACTAAGAACGGTTCCATTAAAACGTTAGTTCCGAAGCTTACCACCTCTTTATATAATAAAAAGTTGACAAAAGCAAATAACGGGAACTGGTCTCAGACAAATGCGCAGAACGTCATCGCGCTACATTCTCTCAAATCTGCCGGATAATATCTGTATTGTGGCTTACATTTATATAAAAAAGTCGTGAGTGGGTGTAAACTCTGTCAGGCTGGGGTTCAGGCGGCGAGCAAAGACGAGCGCCGCCGGCTGCGGGTTTGGGGTTTGGACTGGCTGACGCAAGCGATAAAGAGCTCGACAAGTGATGGGTCCCACTGTGTCCCACTGCCTTTGCGCAGGGTTGTGAGGGCTTCATCTCGGCTCATTGCCTGGCGGAACGGCCTATCCGAAGTCATGGCGTCGTAGGAGTCAGCGATTGAAATCAGACGCGAACCGAGTGGAATCTCATCTCCTGCGAGCTGGTCGGGATACCCGGTCCCGTCAAAGTTCTCATGGCAATGGCGCAGTATTGGTAAAAGGCGCGGAGTTTTGATCGATGTCAAACCGTCCGGAGTTGGCATTACCAGCCGATCTGTCATCGATTCACGCTCTCCTGTAGTCCATTTGACGTTCGCGTTGAGCATCTCATCGGGAATACCTGCTTTGCCGATATCCTTCAAGAAGGCGGCGCGGCGCAGCATCTGTATCTCTTCGTCAGTCATCCCTGCCGCGTGGCCGAGTCGTTCGACAAGAGTCGCAACTCGTTCCGCATGGCCGTGCGTATAGTTGTCTCGGGCCTCAATCAAAGCGCTCATTGTGAACATTACGTGTTCGACTTCCGAAACCTGATCCTGCAGCGATTTGAGCCGCAGCAAGTTGCGCAAGCGGACCATGAGCTCGAACCTCTGAAACGGTTTGGCAATAATATCTTCGGCGCCGGTCTCCATCGCCCGGCTGCGATCTCCCGAAGCGATATCGTTCGAGAACAGCAAAATGGGGACATGCGACAGCCCGAGATTGAATTTAATATGGCTGCAAAGAGCATATCCGTCGGCATCAGGAAGGGTCGTGTCGATCAGCACGATGTCGGCAAGATGCTCGCTGAGGTACTCGACCGCGCTTGCGGCGTCGGAGACCGTGTGGACGTCAAAGTCCGACTGGGACCGAAGAATGGCTTCGATCAGGGTGCGATTGGTAAGGTCGTCATCGACCACCAATATTCGGTAGCGGATCAACGACATAAACGATTTTGTATTAAGTGCTTCGGCGAAAATCACGGTTTACTGCGACCTTTGTTGTCAACGGACTTCTTGTAACACTGTCAGATTCATTGTCGGTAAGCACGAGACGCCTAGTCACGGAAAGAATACGAGTATGTTGATGCTAGAATTGTCCATGGCCGATTTATTAATAGAACTGCCCCAAGATTTCCTCAGCCGTGTCACCACAATCCTGGCAACCGACTGCGGCAGCACCACCACCAAAGCCATCTTAATCGAGAAAAAAGACGGCGGCTTCCGCCTCACCTCGCGCGGCGAGGCCCCGACTACTGTCGAAGCGCCGTACGACGATGTCACTGTCGGCGTGGTCAATGCGGCGCGGGAGGTCGAAGAGTTGACCGGCCGCTCAATCATAGGCGACGACGGTCTCATTAAGACTCCGTCTACCGGGCCTTCGGACGGAGTGGACCTTTACTTGTCTACTTCCAGCGCCGGAGGCGGGCTGCAAATGACAGTCGCGGGCGTGGTCAAGACGATGTCCGCGGAATCCGCCGAACGAGCCGCGCTTGGCGCCGGGGCGATCATTATCGATGTGATCGCCGTCGATGACGGCCGCAAAGACCACGAGAAAATCCAGCGAATCCGCGCGTTGCGCCCGGACATGATTTTGATGTCAGGCGGTACCGACGGCGGTACAGTGACACACCTGGCGGACCTTGCAGAAATGCTGCGCTCCGCCGATCCTAAGCCTCGGCTCGGAGCGGGGCTAAAGCTTCCGGTGATCTACGCCGGCAATATCGAGGCGCGCACCGCAGTCGAAGAAATCCTCAGCGATGTTGTCGATCTGCGTGAAGTGGAGAACCTGCGCCCCACCATGGACCGCGAAAACCTGGGTCCGGCGCGTGAGGCCATTCACGAACTTTTCCTGGAGCATGTCATGCAGCAGGCTCCCGGCTATTCCAAATTGATGACCTGGACCTCCGCCGATATCATGTCGACTCCGAACGCAGTCGGCAGGATCATGGAGACAATCGCTGCCGAACACGGCGTCGATGTACTGGGAGTCGACATCGGCGGTGCAACCACTGATGTGTTCTCCGTCTTCGGCGGAGTCTACAACCGAACCGTCTCAGCCAATCTCGGCATGTCCTATTCGGTCTGTAATGTCCTCGCGGAAGCCGGCGACTCGAACATCGCCCGCTGGCTGCCCTTCGAAATCGATGTCGATCGATTGCGCAATGCGCTGCGCAACAAGATGATCCGGCCGACGACTATCCCGCAGACAATGCAGGACCTGCTGACCGAACAAGCCGTCGCCCGTGAGGCTTTGCGACTGGCGTTCGAACATCATAAGTCGCTCGCGCGTACGCTCAAAGGCGTGTCTCGGGCGCGAACGATCGGCGATGCAATCGGGCAGTCGGATTCGGGACAGACCCTGGTGGATATGCTTTCGCTCAACATGATCGTCGGCAGCGGCGGTGTGCTTTCCCACGCTCCGAAGCGAGCCCAAGCAGCGCTGATGATGCTCGATGCCTACCAACCGGAAGGCGTAACCATGATCGCGGTCGACAGCATCTTCATGATGCCGCATCTCGGTGTTCTCTCAACCGTCCTTCCCGACGCCGCGACCGAAGTCTTTGATCGCGACTGCCTTGTCCGTCTCGGCGACTGCATCGCCCCCATCGGAACCGATAAAGAAGGTGCGCCGTGTCTCAAAGTCTCTCTTAAGACCGGCCAGGAGTTAACTGTGTCGTTCGGGAAGCTCGTTGTCGTCCCGCTCGGCGAAGGAGAGAGCGTTGAAGCCGTTATTACGCCGACGCGCGGCTTCGATGTCGGAGCCGGCAAAGGTAAACCGCTCAACGTCAAACTCTCCGGCGGTGTCGTCGGCCTGCATATTGACACCCGCGGCCGCCCCCTCGCTCTGCCTTCTTTATCCTCGCAGCGGATTAGTAAGCTCAAAGAGTGGTACGCGGCACTGAATATCTGCACTGAGTAAACAACGATAGAATTCAATAACCCGCACGGAAGGTTAATTACGAATCGGCGTGTAATTAATCACCATGAGACACCTGCTACTGTATTTGTCATGTATCATTACGCTCGTCTTCTCCGCCATCGCCGCTGAGTCGGCGACTGTCAGCGGTCACGTCTTCGACCCGTCCGGTAAACCGATCGCTGGAGCGACCGTCTATATCTTCAGTCAGACCCAATTCGACAAGCCGCAGTCCACTACCACCGACGCGACCGGAGCTTTTACTGCCGATGTCGCGTCGACCGACATCCAGAAACCGATGGCTTTCGTTGGATGCATGGCCGACGCTCCCGGGTTTGCACCATCCGGATGCACCATAAAGGGTTCTGGCGATACCGTCATTAAGCTTGCGCGGCCGGTGACAGTCACTGGGACCGTTGTCGATAATGATGGTCATCCGCTTGCTGGAGTTAGTGTTTCGGCGGAGTATGCTCTGGGACCGGGCCCTATAGGCGCGGAAGGGCCGTCAACGTTTTCGTTATTTGTAGTGGGGCCGCTTGCCGCACGCTACACTGTCAAAACCGACGATAAAGGGCAATATTCGATTCCCAATGTGCCCGAAAACACATCCGTGCAGATGTTAGTCACGGATCCGGAATATGCTCAGACCAACGCGACAACCGAACCAGGCAGCCTGGTCGCTCCCCCGATTAAAACCTCGCTCGCTGCGTCCATCACTGGCCGGGTGCTTAACACAGACGGCACCCCTGCTGTAGGCATCCGGATATTTGCCCAGGGCGCCAACGGAATTGTCATGGCCGGCAACTATGGCTTGGGCACAAAGACCGGTCAGGATGGTACGTATAAAATTCGCGGATTGGCGCCCGGCACATATTCTGTTAGTCCGTTTCAAGTAGACGGCGCAGCCGCGTGGAATTCTCCTGCTTCCGTCTCCGTTACAACCTCGCTGGATAAACCAGGAACTGCGCCGGATATCATTCTTCATCCTGGCGGAACAGTAACCGGACTCGTTATTGATCAAATTACCAAAAAGCCGTTGTCGGGCGTTCAGGTGTGGGCGGTCGATCCGTCGCTGCCGCAGTCAAATCGGACTGTGTCGGCGGTCACGGATTCTGCTGGACGGTATACGCTGGAAGTATGGGCTGGTTCTGCACAAATCAACGCGAGCGTCTGGTCAGGACAGCCGTTCGGTAACGATTCTGGGACGAAACAGACCGTTGCCGTTTCCGCCGGACAAACAGTTACTGCAGACCCCATTGCCCTCGCAGCCGGTGCGACAGTGACCGGTAAAATTGTGCGTCAGGATGGTAAACCGACCGGACCGGTAAACATTACGGTGGAGCGGATTCAGTTGAATGGTTCGCCAGGACGACCTGTGATAACCGCGGCCGACGGTTCATATACCGTCAATGGTGTTCCGCCCGGAAGTTACGCTATATCCGCGCAGCCTGTTGCCGATTCCGGCGCATTGCCGGATTGGGTGCCGCCGGCCCCGGTTGCCTTTACCGTCACCGGCAGCAGTCCGATAACGCTGCCCGACCTTCTGCTGACTCCCGGTGCGTTGGTGAGCGGAGTGGTGATCGACTCTGATACTAAAAAACCTGTTCCAGGCGTAGGCTTAGGAATCCAGGACCCGCTCTCGCAGGGCTTGCAGACACGTTCCATCAATGGAATCACCGATCAAAACGGAGCCTTCACTTTTCGTGTTTGGCCCGGAAAGGCAAATCTCTATGTCTACAGCGCGCCGGCTGGATATGTCAGCGATTTCGAATCCTCTGAACATACAGTCACTGTGGTTCAAGGCCAGGATCAAACGCTCGATCCAATATCGATCAACCATGGACAGTCGTTCGGCGGCGTTGTTGTCGATCTCAAGATGTCCATCGTCGATGTAGCGGGTGAGCGCGGGCCATCGCGACTGAGCGTAGCCGATCGCCGCCGCCGTCGCCGACTTGCGCGAGAGCTTGGCGAGCGTGGCTTCGAGCCACGTATGCAGGTTTGCGAGCAGAGGTTTTGCCCTGGCCTGACGGATGGTCTTGCGGACTTCCGTCGTGCTGCCCCTGATCTCGGCTTCGATGGCGTAAAGTGCGGCGATGCGCTCGATGGCTTCGGTTGTGATGGGCGACGCGTGCGCGATATGGATCTCGTGGAACTTGCGCCGGGTGTGCGCCCAGCACGCCGCTTCGACGATGCTTCCATCTTCATAGAGATGTTGGAAGCCGGCGTAGGCATCGGCCTGGAGAGCGCCCTTGTAGAGCTTCAGGTGCTGTTTCGGGTGTTCGCCCTTGCGGTCGGGCGAGTAGGCGAACCAGACGGCGGGCGGCGTTTTATCTCCCGATGGCCGGTCATCGCGAACGTAGGTCCACAGTCTGCCGGTCTTCGTCTTGCCGTTGCCGGGAGCGAGCACTGGAACCGGCGTGTCGT
>PLAD01000104.1 GCA_003134215.1 Armatimonadota bacterium | reverse complement strand
ATCGGCTTCGTCGCAAGCGCCTTGTATCGCTTCCTGCCTAATCTTGCGGTAAGGAACGTTTGCCACAACTTATTTGCGGCCGCCCCTCCACCCAACATGATCCCGTACACGGCGAACTCTGAGGTTCGTCCGTGCCAGATCCCGATCAGAAAAAACGTCACAAAAAAGCAAAACACACCAAGATACGATTCGAGCGAAACCGAGGAGATTCTCCGCATCAACATCAACAGCAGCGGGTTATACACATACATTTTAAGCCAGTTCGATAATGTGATGTGCCATCGGTTCCAGAATTCCAAGAAAGAAGCCGCAGAAAAGGGACGCTCGAAGTTTTCCGGCAGTCGAATGCGCATCAACCGCCCTATTCCCATGATGATGTCGATGTAGCCGGAAAAATTCACATAAATAAAGAAGGGGTACGTAACCGCCAGCTGAAACGCAAAAAACAGCTTGTCGTCTGTCGGCAAAGGTTGCGACAACTGCTCCAATGCCCTTTCATGAATCATGTGAAATACAGTGCCCAACACATTCACCTTGAAGAAACCCCGAACAATGCGTTCCATTTGCAATCCGATCACGCGCGATCCAAGCGGAATAGGTTGAGCCGCGAATTGATCCGCGGCAAATAGATCGTAGCGCTGAATCGGACCCGAAATGAACGTGGTGAAATTGAGCGTGTAGACCAGGTAAGCGCCAAAATCGATGCTTCGCTGCCCGCTTCGATTGCCGGCTTCTATGAGAAGGTGAAGAACACGGAAAAAAATATACGACAACCCAAGGGTGAAGTAAGGAAAGCGAAGAAAGATGCCATCCGGAAGAAACGTGTATTTCTTGAGCCAGATATAGGTAAAGATGATCGCCAAAATGCTCCAGAGCGCAAGCTGATGCCAGCCGCGCTCGAGCATCGAAAGACCGAGATAACCCAACAGCAGAAATCCGACCAAAGGCACGAGCGGTGCGGCACTGTGTGAAAGCAACCCGAGGAAAACCAGGCTGGCTGAGAGCAGTACCATTCTGCGCCAGATGCAAGAGCCGCTCATGTTCGAGATGGCCGCAACGATCAAGCCGAACAAGACAAATTGCATTGATGCGGAATCCATCCTCATCTGGCCCGTGCCAGCCCGGCCTGCGATTGCGATTGCGATTGCGAAGCTGCTGGTCCGAGCCCAAGCAACTCGCTGTTGACGAGCTTCTCCACCAATAACTTCGAGACCATCGCGTGGCCGTCCGCATCGAGATGACCATCAACCGGGAAGTAGTGCTGCTCCGGGTTTGGAATCGGACGCAACTCCGGAAGGATATCGATATAGGTACCGCCGTAGCTCTCAATGGCGGTTCGCAGCATGTTTCCAAGGTTGTACGGATCATAACCGTGAGGCCATTTGCCGCGGGAAATCATCGCCGCCTGCGCGCGGTTCGGAATGAGTACCGCCACGAAGGAGACATGCGCGGAATTTGCCTGTCTTGCAAAATCCTCCGCGTGATTGCGCAGAATTTCAAATGCATGTTGCCATCGGGCGCCGAGCTTCGTCGTCAAGAATCCGGAATCGTCTTCATTTTCCAAATAAGAATTTACGTACTGGTCCTCGCTTTCATTCTCGAGCAAAAAATGCTTCAGCACGATCGATGTTCTAGTTTGATCCCATCGATCACGTAATTTGCTTTCAAGCCTCGTCCGCGCGTCCCGCAGCCTCTCCCAAGCGTTGGTTGGCCCCGGCGGCCTCTCAAGATTTGATCTGGCAGCCTCCGAAAGTCGTGGCGGCATCTCCAAGGCGGCGTTTTCAACATCCGTTGGAGTAATCACCCAAAGGACCATGTCGGGATCGGCGGAGAGCGCTTCTTTGAACCGCAGCGCTGAACTGCGCGTCGGGAACGGCCCTCCCCTGAACTTCCCGCCGGTGGCCTCGTTATAGAGCTCCACATTGCGGCCTGTACGCTGGGAGAGTTCCGCTGGCAGCAGCGCCGCGAATGACATCTGTTGCGGTACGAACAATCCCATTGCCATCGAGGAGCCAATCATTACGATTCGATAGACGCCAGGCTGCTTGGGTTTCAATTCGATACCCGCGCGATTTCCCCTGCTGTTGAATCGGTACTCGACTGGAATTCCGCTTTCGGCAACACGTTCCACGCAAACCCCATTGGGCCTGACGGGCGCATCGCCCGATAGATCATCACTTGCAAAACATTTCTCGAAGCCGACCATTGAGACCGGGTAAAGCATTCTCGCGGTCAATTCCGTGCCCACCGCCAGCATCAAAACCGTGAAGAGTCCGATGGTTGCCAGCATTATCCATTGCCGCAGTGGCAAGCCCGCCTCTGCTATCTCGGCGGGGTCACTCGTTTCCGAAACCTTCATACAAGTGACTTCTCGTCGTTAATTGCGAAATCGCCTGAAACAACATTCATCGGAGCAGTCCCCGGATCAGCCCCCTGCACCAGCAACTCCCACAATGTCACTCCGGAAGCTTCTTCGCTGACTTTGGTGAATCCAAGTTTCGCATAATGGTCCAAGACCAGCTTGTTGCGTGCGGTCGGTAGGTAAATACCGGTCAGTTTGACAATGCGCGCCGCACGTGCGTGCTGCAGAATTTCGCGAAGTACCATATTCTCGACTTTACGTCCGAGAACCCGACAACTCATCAGCCAGGTATCGATCTCCCACGTCTCTGCTCCCGCTGGCCGGCAGATCACGACGCTGATCA
>PLAD01000215.1 GCA_003134215.1 Armatimonadota bacterium | reverse complement strand
TATATCGACGAGATCGACAAGATCACGCGAAAGTCGGACAGCCCGAGTATTACTCGCGATGTCTCCGGCGAAGGAGTTCAGCAGGCCCTGCTGAAGATCCTCGAAGGCACAACTGCCAATGTTCCACCTCAGGGCGGCAGAAAACATCCGCAGCAGGATTATGTTCAAATCGATACAACCAATATTCTCTTCATCTGCGGCGGTGCGTTTGAGGGTATCGAGCAGATAATCGAGCGAAGGATTAATCGGCAAGCACTTGGATTCCGGGCAAATGTACAGTCAAAGCAGCAGCGTGAGTCGAAGGTCCTCGACCAGATGATGCCCGAGGACTTAATCAAATATGGCCTCATTCCGGAATTCATCGGACGCCTGCCGGTCAGCACAACTCTTGCGCCGCTTAGCCACGAAGCACTGGTCAAGATCTTGACCGAGCCGAAAAACGCTCTTGTCAAACAGTATCAGAAGTTCTTCGAGTATGACGGCGTCGACCTGAAGTTCACAGACGATGCTCTTCAATCCATTGCGCAGTGCGCAATGAAGAGAGCGACCGGAGCACGTGCGCTGCGATCTATCATCGAAGAAGTGATGATGAACATCATGTACGAGATTCCATCGCAGAGCGAAATCAAGGATGTTATAATCACGGCGCAGATGGTCGAAGAAGCGACCTCCCGCATTACAGACCTCGCGGCTTAGTTGCCGGAAGCAAAAGCGCTCCAGCTATGGAGCGCTTTTTTATCATTTTCACATGTCACTCTACTATTAAAGCTCCCTCATTTGCAACAAATAAACCCGTTCAGTGTTTGTGATTATATTTCTCAGCTATGCAAAGAGTGCAATGAAGCCGGTCAGCGACAAGCGCAATTGGTTAAGATGGATGAAAGGCTGGAGTGCCTGAGGCTGTAATAACCCGGCCAGTTGCGTAGGTTTGACGGGCTAGGCGTGTGCGGATTTCACATCGGAATAATTGACTTTACAGTGCCGGCTCAGATATACTTGACGTACTCTGTTAGTGAGGAAGTCAAAAAGAGTTGATGAGTTCGATTAAGCGAAGAGATTTTTTGCGTCTCGCGGGCGCTATGGGAATAGCGTTAACCAAACCTGACCTGGCCTTGGCCGAAAGTACCCCGATACCTTCTGAGACGGCAAAGCGGCCAAATATCCTGATCTTTTTAACCGACGATCATGGACAGTGGGCCCAGCATACGAACGGAAACTCAGAACTTCAGACACCAAACTTTGACCGTCTTGCTGCCGCAGGCACAAAAATGAACGCCGCGTACACAACATCTCCGGTCTGTTCTCCGGCCTGAGCGTCTTTTTTTACGGGACGGATGCCATCACAGCATGGAATACAGGATTTCCTCAACGACAAACAGTTTCCCAATAATCCGGGAGTCTCAGGGCAAACCCTTATTTCCGAGCTTCTCCATGACGCGGGCTATTACACCGGGTTGGTGGGAAAATGGCACTGCGGGGATGATCGAACTCCTCACCCAGGATTTGACAGCTGGTTCGGGTACTGGGTCAACCAGTATCCCCATGAAGGAGTTCAGAATTTCTCAGACCAGGGCAAACTCGATGTAGAGAACGGGCAGCAGTCGCCGCTGCTGACAAATCACGCTCTGGATTTTCTGCACAAGCATCGGACTGACCCGGAAACCAGTCAAAAGCCATACTTCCTTTATATCAGCTACGTCGATACGCACAATCCGCACAACCAGGCGCCGCCTGAGTTGGTCCAGCTCTATACCGATGCGACATTCAAAGATTTTCCCGACGAAGAGCTGCCTGCCTGCCATGGTAAAGCCAATAATCCGAAACTGCCGCCGGCCCGTGAACGTCATCGGCAGGCGGAATACTATGCTGCTGCAACGAGCGTGGATCGTGAGGTCGGACGCATACTTGACGATCTGGCGGCAAACGGGGAGCAAGACAATACATTCATCATGTACACTGGCGATCACGGGCTAAACGCTGGACATCACGGTATCTGGGAAAAAGGCGCCGGAACTACCCCGCAGAACTTTTTCGAAGAGTCGATCCGAGTGGCATGTACTGTAAGCTGGCCGAATGGCGGGGTTAAGCCGAATGGAGTTTCCGAAGACTTCGTCAATCACTGCGATACTTGGGCGACTGTCCTGGATGCGGCGGGCGTAAAACCAGATAAAGCGAGTATCGCCAAGATCAATTCGCCGGGAGTATCGTATTTGCCGCAGCTATTGGGAGAAACCGCAACAAAATGGAAAGATGCCCAGATCGTCGAATATGGGAACGCCAGGATGATCCGAACCACCAAGTACAAATTAATCGTACGTTATCCATACGGCGGCGCAGTTGCCCCCAGTGAACTCTATGATATCGTTGCTGATCCGCGTGAGACGGTCAATCTTTACGACGAGCCGAATTCGGCGGCGGTGGTTGCGGAACTCACAGATCGGTTAAACAACTTCTTCGCAAAATACAGCATTCCTGGCAAGACAGGTCTGGACCTCGACAAACAAATTCCGGCCAATGGGAACCCTCCGTGGGTGCAGTATGCGAACGAACACGGCCCACAACCTGCACCGCCGTCTGCTCCCGCTGCCGACGCGAACGCCGCTGCCGGGTAAAGCCGCTTTGCTCTTCGAACTTTAAACGGCATTCGCTTTTAACAGTTAACCCGAGACCTGAAAGTTGTTACGCCGAAGTATCGGCCAACCTTCCGATCTCGGGTACTATCTTGTGTCTGCCTCGTCAGGCTGACAGACACCCGCTCACATTACTATGACCCAATCAAACAACCGCGAAATCGATAGATTCGCTGATGAATTCGTCAGCGCCTCCGCCGCACTGCCAACTGAAAAACCTGCATCGAAGATACGACGAAGCGTCAAACGGTGGCCCTTTCCCAAGGAACTGCCGCTTCTGCCGATCCGTGATAATGTCTACTTTCCACGCCTGATTTTTCCATTGTTCGTTGGACGGGAAAAGTCTATACACGCCTTGGACGAAATCCTGGAAGGGCATCGCCATATCGTCCTGGTTACGCAGAAACAGGTTACGCAGGAAGACCCTGAACCGGAAGACATTCATGAACTGGGTGTCGTCGCCGAAGTATTGCAAGTACTCAAAGTGCCTGACGGCACCATGCGCGTAATGTTGGAAGGCGTCTGCCGATTCCGTGTAAAGAAGTATGTTCGTCATGAACCGCACTTTTTGGTGCGCGGCGAGCCGATTGTCGAGGATGACCGGAAGTCAATCGAACTCGAAGCAATGATGCGATCGTCGCTCAGTCAGTTTGAGCAGATCGTCTCCAATGCTCGCAGCATCCCACCAGAGGCTGTCCTTGCTCTGATGAACATTGAGGAACCTGGGAGACTCGCCGATCACATCACCTGGCACCTTCCTGGAGTGAAGCTCGAAACAAAACAGGATCTGCTTGAAACCCTTGACCCCGCAGCCCGCCTTGACAAGCTGGAAAACCTGCTTCTTAAGGAATCTGAAATATTAGAGATACAAAAGAATATTCGCAACCGAGTTGAAAAGGAAATGGGGGATAACCAGCGTGAGTTTTTACTTCGCGAGCAGTTAAAGGCAATTCAGCAGGAGCTTGGAGAGCGGGACGAAAAAGGCAGCGAAATTGACGAATATCGCGCTAAGATCGTTGATGCCGCTATGCCGGAAGCCGTGCTGGAACGGGCGAACAAGGAACTTGAGCGCTTGGAGCGAATGCCGTATGCTGCTCCTGACGGTGTGGTTGTCCGCAACTATCTCGACTGGCTGGTAACGCTCCCATGGTCGAAGAAGAGCGATGAAAGACTTGATCTCGCCGAAGCGGCGCACATTCTCGATGAAGACCATTACGGCTTGCAAAAGGTTAAGGACCGGATACTCGAGTTCCTCAGCGTAAGAAAACTGACCGGAACTTTGAAGGGCCCGATTATCTGCTTCCTTGGACCTCCTGGGGTTGGGAAGACAAGTTTAGGCAAGTCGATCGCACGCGCGCTTGGTCGAGAGTTTGTTCGCATTTCCCTTGGCGGCGTGCGGGACGAAGCCGAAATTCGCGGACATCGCCGAACTTACATAGGCGCACTGCCGGGACGTATAATACAAGGGCTAAAGACCGCGGGGACACGCAACCCGGTATTTATGCTGGATGAAATTGACAAGCTCAGTTCCGACTTTCGCGGCGACCCGTCATCAGCGCTGCTGGAAGCGCTCGATCCCGAGCAGAATAATGAGTTTTCGGATCACTACCTCGAAGCGCCATTCGATCTTAGCGATGTCATGTTCGTCACGACTGCCAACCTGATCGACCCAATTCCCGCGGCACTGCGCGATCGGATGGAAGTTATTTCCTTTAGCAGCTATATAGAAGATGAAAAGACAGCAATCGCACAGCAGTTTTTGCTGCCAAAACAGCTCAATGAACACGGTATCAACAAAGAGCAGCTAACCGTGACGACGGATGCGATCAGAAAGCTGATACGTGAGCACACGCGAGAGTCCGGGGTGAGAAATCTTGAGCGCGAACTCGCGACGTTGTGTCGAAAGGTCGCGCGAAAGGTCGCAGAAGGATCGCTCGAGACTTTCTCGATTGATGCGGGCGATATTGAAACCTACCTGGGTAGGAAGCGATTTACGCACGGACTTATGGAGGAATACGATCAGGTTGGAGCGGCGATGGGATTGGTCTACACCGAAGTAGGCGGGGATGTTATTACTATCGAAGTTTCGGTTCTTCCAAGTAAACGAGGGCGCCTTACACTGACCGGTCAGCTTGGGGACGTTATGAAAGAATCTGCGCAGGCAGCTCTCTCGTATGTCCGTGTGAGGGCGGCGTCACTGGGGATCGATGTAGACGTTTTCCACCGGTCCGATCTGCACGTCCATGTGCCTGCAGGCGCGGTTCCGAAGGACGGCCCTTCAGCCGGGATTACAATGGCTACCGCACTTTCTTCGGCTCTATCCGGACGGGCAGTGAGGCGCGACCTTGCGATGACTGGAGAAATCACCTTGCGCGGCAGAGTCCTTCCGATCGGCGGATTGAAAGAGAAGATGATCGCTGCTCATCGTGCGGGAATACGAATCGCCATCTTGCCGGCCGAAAACGAACGTGACCTGGAAGATATTCCCGAGAACATCAAGGACCAGATGAGCTTCCATCTGGTTTCGCATATGGATGAAGTTCTTCCGCTAGCGCTGATGCCGGCCGAGTCGGGCGCGGAGTAAACCGCGCCGGAGGGTCACTTACGCTTTGGCGGGGGCCGGCGACGCCGCTTCGGCTGCGGCTTTATCTGCGGCAGCTTTTTCCGCGGCAATTCGCGCAGCCTCCACAGCCTTTTCTATCTCCGACTCCAAAAGCGCTTGAGCTTCGCCAAGTTCGGCTGTATTCGATCCAATGATTCTCGACAAAACCTTGCCGCCGGCATTCGTAACGTAGACAGTTGGAAGGGCGCTGACACTCCAGGTTGCCGAAACATAATCGTCGTAGTCCCAAACTAATGGGAATGTAACTTCATAGGTCTTTGCATACTGCTCGACATCACTTCTCTCACCTACGCCAACCCCGAGGATCGATACCTTGTCCGACGGCAGGGAAGCTGCCCAGTTCTTCAGTATCCCGGTCGTCCCTGAGGACTTGCTGTCGGAAGCGTCGAAGAAAATGATGACAAGCCAGCCTTTTGCTCTTAGTTTAGCTGTGTTCCGGTAAACGCCTGACAGATCCCCAAGTCCGAAATCCTGTATCGTGCGGCCGACGTTGATCGCGCTTCGATCGAAAACCATAAAATAAACTCCGTATATAGACAGTTATGCCGCTATAGATTGGGCGGCCAATACATTGTACTCGCAAAGAACCGTTAGATCGGATGTCCGACGCTTCCCGATCGGTCAGCTCTCCGCAACTGGCGGAAGCGACTGCAGGGAAGCTCTGGCTTCTGGAAAGAAAGGATCGAGCTTGATGGCCCGGGAGTAAGCGACATGAGCCTGGAAATTTTGACCCTCTGCGCGGCAGATCTCACCGAGATGGTACTGTACATCCGGTTCGAGCGGCATTAAGCTTGCAGCTTCTTGTTCGTAGAACAGCGCATCCTTGTCGTCTCCTGATTGGTGATCGACCCACGCCAGAGAGTCGATGTACTCTACTATTTGGTCGTCGCTGACGCTCTTACGTACATCGGCGACAGCCT
>PLAD01000266.1 GCA_003134215.1 Armatimonadota bacterium | reverse complement strand
CTCAGGGCACGACCTAACCCAACGCCCGTCAGCCTGATCAAGTACGCACCCCATGCAAACCCCGACACCGCTTGGCATTGGTACTTCGACCGAAACCTGACATGGGACGTTCGACGCGGCCGATATTTCCCCAACGGCTCGCATCATAGGAGTGGGACCGCAGCAATAGACAGCCGACTTATCAGTAAGATGACGGTGTAGAACATCGGTAACCCTGCCTTTAACGCCGTGAGAACCATCTTCTGTCGCCGGCGCGAATTCGACGCCGAGGCCGGTCAGTTCCGCTTCACACAACAAAAGTTCTTTTTTTCGCGCCCCGACGATAACTACAATTCTTGCTGATGGGTTAGTATCAATCAGCTGTTTTGCAAGAAAGACTAGCGGAGGGACTCCATAACCGCCCCCTACCATTATGTGGACAGCATCTGGGCGCGGGTCCAAAGTAAACACCTTACCACCAAGGGGACCGACCAGGTCGACGGAATCCCCTGACTGCTTCGCAGCCATTCCAAGAGTGGTCGCCCCGTAAACCTGATACAGCATCGCAATCGCACCGGACGAAGGATCTGAGCGAAAAATACTGAAAGGCTTGCGAAGAATACTTTCATAGGTACCACTTGCGAGGACATTGAGAAACTGTCCCGGCTGCGCGATCGCAGCGATCTCCGGAGCTCGGCAAACGAGCACCTTATGTCCTGGAATGATTTCTTCATTCTCCAGTACTCTGGCTAAAACCTGTAAGACAGTCACTCTTCTTCTTTCTTTTCTATTTCAATGGACTCCTTCCGCGGTCGAGGCGGCAGTGAAGCAACATACGGAAATGGATTATCATCATCCATGTCAGCTCGACCGGCTGTACGCGACCTCAAAAGTTCGCCTTCGACGCTACCGGGTTTTATTGGAGCTCGAATAAACGCAGCGCTGTCGAGCGGCTTGGGTGTAATCGATCGACTTATACTACCAGCAGCCGCAATAGCTCCTTCAGCCGCGACGCCCGCCGTATCTCTTACACTCTGTTGAGTAATGCGCCAGCCAAACCTGCGCCACGCAACATCGAGGACGAAAAGAACTGATGCTAGTATCAGCAGTACATTCGCAAGGCTTTTCGAGTTGGTGTACGGACTTGAAGATGGTCTGAATGCCTGACGCGGACTTGTCAGCATCATTCCTGCGGTCTGCTTGGCAATTTGGGCGAGCAGAAGTACGTTCGGCGGTACATCGCTGTACTCCGGTGAGTATGATGTCGAAATCGAGGCCATTTGACCGCCGCCGGAATTGACGTTGTGGACTTGAATTAGATACGCGCCAATTTCGGTGGAATCAAAATCGGATTCATACCTGCCGGGAGCAGTTTCAGCGAGAATAGCCTGCTTTAGAGCGCCGTCCGGTTCGGCGATCGAGGCCTTGAAAGCCCCGGTAGTTGAGTATCCGGCCGAACTGTAAGCGTCGACAACGATGTGACCCACACCATTCACGTTGCTGACCGAGGTTTGAAAGGATTGGTCGTCGCTGCTCCTGAGCGACCACCTGACCAGCTTCGACCAGAACGGAGGGTATCCCGGCCATCCTAGCCAGCGCTGCGCCCAATGTGCGTCATCGTCCGATGTAAAAGCGAAGCTTTTTCCAGATCCGTTTCGCCAGTAGGCGACAAGCGGATCGCTGTCGCCTGAGAGCACTACCGGCGTTGATGCGCCCGGTTTGGCTGTTACGAGATTGTATCCAAGGATCGCCGGCTGCCCTGACAAACCAGAGAGGACCGGGTCTGACACTTTTTCAATTACTCCAAATACCCCTTCAGCAAAAAGCTTTTCCTTGGTGCTCTGTACGTCTCTCTTAAAAAACTGCGGCAAATTTCCTGCCTGATTTGCAACAAATAACTGTCCGTGCCCAGCTTTCGCAAGTGATCGCTGAAATGGAACATCGGAATCAGTCCACTGTCCGATACCGCATACACTTGTGCTGATCTTGGCTTCCTTATACACAGCGGTCGCAAGTGCAACGCAGCCCTCTTGCTGCTCGGAGTCCGTCGTATCCGGACAGATGATGACGTGTTTAATCTCAGCATCCGATGTTTGAAGCATCGTATACGCTGCCTCCAAACCATTTCTGCAGTCGATCCCGCCGCCGCCGGCATCAACGGATTCGATCGATGGAACATAATGGGCAGCCTCCGCTGGAGTAACGAGAGGCATGACAATCGATGCAGTCTCGGTTACCGCAAGCACGGCGACACGGTCTTGAGGCTGAAGAGCAGACAGGAGATTTAAAGCTGCGCGGGCAGCTATTTCTACCTTCTCCAGTCCATTTTCATCGGCCGACATCGAGCCAGATGCATCGAGAACGATAACCACATCCGCGCCGGGTATTTCTTTCCGGGACTTTGGTGTCATCAACACCGGAAGCGCGTCCTCAATAGGTGTTCCGACATATCCTCCAGCAGCGAAAGAATTGATCCCCCCCATCATGCCTAAACCGACGCCAAAATTTTGATTGGCTTCCGCAATCGCTGTGATCTGACGAGGACTGAGGTCACCATCGGCGACATCGCTTAAGATAATGGAGTCGTATCCAGACAAACCCGCTTCGGTCTTCGGCGCATCTGCGGGTGACATTTGAGATACATCTAGACCTTGCGCACGTAGAGCGCCTGGAAGCGCCGACGGCAGCGGTTCGTTCCGGTTCCTAATGAGAAGTATCTTCGGCTGTCCGGAAACCAGTACGACGGATGAGGCTGTATTGTTCTCCGGCCTTGTGTCACTTTTCGACGACAGCTCGGCAACATAGGTATATACGCCTCCGCGACCAAGCATGTCACTGCAATAGACGGCGGTTTTGCCGTTTTGCAATTCTACAGCGCCGGCAAAGATCGGAGTACCGTTTCGCGTTACCGACAGCCGGGCCGATTGAGCAACGTTAGAGCTCAATACAACGCGGATATTGAACGGTTCCTTGACTGATACGTGAGACGGGGTGACGACTCGTTCCACGAGCGCTTCAGGATCACGATTTCCATAAACCATTACCGGCGCGACGTCGACCTGCACTCCTTGCGTTGCTAAGCTGCTGATACATTTCATAGCGCCGCCGACGTTTTCATCGCCATCGGTCAGAAGTACAATGCGCTTCGCTGTGTCTTGCGGCATGAGACCAGCAGCCGCTTCAATACCGGACTGTAAATTTGTTGCATCGCGAGACACGTCTGGATCAAGTCTGCTGAGATCGAGACCGTCCGCTGGAGCGCTCACAACAGAGGGCTCTTTTCCGAAAATCACTAATCCCACACGGTCGTTAGAATTCTTCTTTGCGACAGCAGCATTAACGAACTTGATAGCTGAAGTGCGCTGACTGGCGCTCACAGAATCTGAAACATCCAATAGGAAGATCGTTGTGAGCCTGTTCGAACGGCTGATCGACATCATCCCGGCTGCAGCCAGTACGATCAGCAACAGTTCAATGATTCGAAGGTATTTAAGCTGTCGACGGGAGACCTCACCCAGCAAGGCTTTTGAACGGCGGTCTACAATCAGTACAACTAGAACAACAAGGGGTAGAAGTAATAGAAAAGCCGGATGCTCGAAGTTAATTGGGGAGAACCACACTGCTCTATTGTACCGAGCCGCCGGCGGTTATGATGAGATCGAGTCGGCGGCGGAAGTTCGTGCTAAAAATTTGACTTGGGTACTGCAACGCTGAATCCCCATGCTCCGTCATAATTGCTAATCTTAATAAGCAGTCGGTTAGTACCAGCGTTCAAATACACATGCTTAGAATCTTCCGCCGGTTTATGAGGACGTCTGACGTCGATAGAATGGACCACCGTACCGTTCAGCCAGATTTTAATGCCGTCATCGCTTCCGCAACTCAGTACTGTTTCACGGGCATGGATCGACTCAATTTCGGCGTAGGCGTAGCCAATCGCATAGTTTTTCTTCCCAATAACTCGCGATAAGTCGACAAATCCGCTTTTATCAGCCGTGGCGGATCTCCACTTGATCTGCCTGCCTGCCGAGATATAGTCAACCGAAAAATCCAGTGCTGAGCCGAAGGTTTCCAGCGACTTTTCGAATTCGGTAACCTGATCTATGGAAACGAAATCAGCTCGCAGGGAGTCGAACGGACCGATGACCAACCATTCATGGATATAATCGGCAGACTTTTCCGCCTGGGCGGCGTCCCAACTTGCGCGAAGGTCCTTCGGCTCTACCAGTCCGAATTTTTTACCGCTTGTAGGCACCCGTGATGGAGCATTGAGAGGCGGCAGCAGATCACCATGTGCGGCTATGAGCTCATCGCACATTTCAACTATTTTGTCGGTGGTAAGAGTCGCTGAGGTCAATGGATCGAACATTGCGGCTTGATAGACATGATCTCGACGGCCTGTCATTGCCGCCTGAATAAACAGCTCATGCTGTACAATGTGAGGCTGCATATAAGCTGCAAGTTCCGTCGGAATATCTCCTACCGTCGTGAACCGTAAGCCGGATCGATCGACTAAAGTAGGCACTTCCGCAATGGCGTTGTATGGCAAATTCCCGATCGCCCCACGGTTTGGCATGTTTCCGTAGACGACGCTCGGTGTTCCCGTCACAATTGAATGAATTATAGTACTGCCGTACTCGTGACTGCGATGCACCTCCATCGGTTCTTCCGATTTACTGAAAACCTTCATTCGCTCAAACTCGTCGACAATACCATCGCAGCGCCGGAGATACTCGTCGATCGGAATGTCAAAGTCAGCGATGACGTCCGATCCGTGAGGAATAAAATACGGAGAGTATTCCGCATTGTGTTCGCTCGACTCGGTGACGAAATAGCCCAATCTTTTCATCAATTCGAAGCGAACCTTATTCGTCTGATATATTTTCTGATCGTTCATTGCGTCGAACAGTCGGGGATACAGGTCTAGTCCGTTCTTGGTGATGCTCAGATAGAACGCCATGTGGTTTATTCCCGCACAGGTGAAGGCGATCTCGGCAGGGTTTTCGCCAATGTATCCCATGAGTTGGTTGAATGTGCCTTGAACGCTATGACAGAGACCCACTGCGGAGATTCCGCTGGTACGGGTAATTGTCTGCATATTCATCGACATCGGGTTCGAATAGTTCAATAGAACGGCATTCGGACAAAGGTCTTCCATATCCTGCGTCAGCTTGGTCAGCATCGGATAGGTTCGTAACGCTCTAAAGAATCCGCCGGGCCCCGTAGTGTCAGCAATAGTGAAGTTCAAGCCGTACTTACGCGGAATTTCAAAGTCTACAAGTGTGGAGTTAAAGCCGCCGATCTGAACCATATTGATCACAAAGTCGGCGCCCGACAACGCTTCGCGCTGATTTAACGTCGCTTCGATTGTGGGAGAAGTATCAAGGGCCTTGGCTAATTTTCGACACAGGTCGGCTCCGACTTGAAGCCTGTCCTCGTCAATATCCATATAAGTAAAGTTCGCGTCTTTAAACTCCGGGTAACTCAAAATGTCTCCCGTCAAGTTTTTAGAAAAGACGACGCTGCCAGCCCCGATCATCGCAACCTTAATCATTCAAGTCTCCAGCTAAACCGTTGTTAAAATTATAGCAGGAGTAGAGCATGTACGATTGATCGCATTCGAATGCCGCGGTGCAACCGACTGTAATGGCTTGGACGAATCTTCCGCAGCTTCGATTAAAGAAATAGCCGCCAAATGGATTCTGCGTTACATTATTGAAAAACTAGCAATTATCCTGGCATTCGCGCCCTATTGAAAATGGTTTAAGGAACCGATAATGTATTAGGCGATATCAGTGACGCTAGTCGCCGCAAGCAGGATGGCCAGGTAATATATGCGCCTCGAACTTAGTTCTGTTCGACCAATCAGCGTTCCAGAACCGCGAATTGCCGGTTGGGACGATCTCCGTGGTATTCAGGGGGGTCCAACTCCGAATATACCTGGGCCGCTCCAGCCTGATACCGAAAAAGTGCTCAGTCAGGACACCCTCCGTACGACTCTAATCGAACTCGGAACGGCGCCCACTCCATCTAACATCGCACTTGCAGAAGCATTCGCCAAATTAGGAGTGCCTCTTACCGAAGCAAACCTGCTCGAAGGACAGACTGTACTCGCGAGAACACCCAGTATCAAGCCTGCAGTTTACGCGCTTTCAAAGGCTCTCAGTCTTCCCCCGACTCTAGCAATCCTCAATGCTATCGCATCAGCTACGAACCACTTGTCGGCGGGAGACCAGCTTGATTCAGATACACTTGCAGCGCTTAGCCTCCTGCCGCGGGCCAGCGAAAGCTCTGCAGCACTGTCAGATTATCTCGACAAGGTAATTCGAACTCTAGGCCAAAGTACTGAGAATAAAATAGCTTCCAGTAACGCTCTCGAAGACAGCAGTCCGCTTTATGACGTGCGATCAACTCTCCTGCAAGTGGCAAATACCCAGTTTGGAGGCACTCAAGCTTCCGCCGCGTATCGACACGCCTCCTTTATCGAAGGTCAGCAAGTCCTCAACCAGGCAGCAATCCAGAAGTTCGATACACTTCCACCGCTGCATTTTTCATTTTCCGTGGAGCTTCCAAGCGGTATAGCAACATGCGAGATTCAGGTGAAGACCAGCGCCGAAAAGAGCATACGAGATTCGCAAACACAGGACGACGACAAATACCTTCAGGCAGTAGTTCGCGTGCAGTCTTTAAGGCTGGGTACGGTAGAAGTGTCGCTTATCGGTATGTGGTCAGGACGGCTCGTTTGTACTGCCTACGCGGCAAAACAGGCGACCTGCCGCTTGATCAAACGTGAAAACAAGGTGCTGCGAGATGCACTAGCACGATTAGGCTGGAGCGTTTCGCACGTGGACGTCGTGCGACGAGAGCAGTTTTGTCCCTTGTGGCTGGGCGGCGATACGCTGAATCAGCCGCGCTTGAGGGTTGACCAAAGGATATAGCATGCATCACGATCCTTACAATGAACATCATCACTTGCCGAACGCAAACCTCGTCCTTCATTCGTCATCAACCAGGAAAATGGCAGAGATTCCGAAAGAATGCAGCTTGGCGGCGCCCGAAGAAATCCTGCGCCTTGCCGCAATTCGCAGCATTAAGCTACGTCCAGATTCGTCGTTGGTAAGGATACTAACTCAACACAATATATATGAATCTGTACCAGCGGAGCTTACAGACGCCGCCGCAGAAGTATTAATATTCCTGCAGCACCTGGAAGCGTCTGCGGGATGATCCGAGTATTTGGTCACGGACGAAGCAGATGCTTTGTTTGACCTTATACGAGCGCTGCTAAACTAAAAAGAGCCTGAGAGAAACTCTCAAGCTCTTATCCAACTGCATTAAATGGTGGGCAGGACGTGATTCGAACACGTGTAGACTTTCGCCAATGATTTTACAGACCATCCCCTTTAACCACTCGGGCACCTACCCATAAGCAGTTGGTACAGCTCCGTACGTTAAGCAGCCTTCATTTCAATTCCGTCGAGGACTTTAGTGCAGGATTGGTTGTCACGAAGCAGACGAGAAGCATTTTACCCACAAAGTTTCAGTTTTGGAACTGTGTGTGTTACCTTGTTTTAAGTATTTCATTTGGAGGCAAATAATTCGGCGCTCTTTGGCCTGTTAATGCCGTAGACGATATCGTAGTTTTTCGACAGCAATACCGAAAACTTCCCCAGCAATCCTGAGGGGACGGACGACATGATACAGGCCGGACAGCGCCAGCGGCAATGGTACCATATCCCATTCTTTGAAGCTAGGGGTAGTTGCACGCAAAAACATGTATCGAACGCGATCCGAAAGGCGGTCGAGCGCGACGCAGTTAAATGCAAACTCGTAACGCTCGTAGGAATGCTCCGCCAGAATTACGCTGTGCATGTGCTGGACTTTCCTGGTCAGGCGCATAGCATTTCGGTCCTTCGAAATTTCATCAAGGATCTCGCCGGGGATATTACTGTCCAAAGAGCTCGCGGCGAGCAGCAGAGCCACTTTGGTCATGGTGCTCATACGGAACTTGGTGGAGATTCGAATCAGCTCGGCCCAGTCAAAATCAGAAGTATGTCGTAAGAACTCGGCAATGTCACACACCCAACTCAAGCAGTACCAACCATGTTTGCTGCCGTGGTGGATTAGCGACAATAAAGTATAAGTTGGAGGAAGCGAGTAGATTTTCTGCCCGAACATCTCCAAAGGCACCGCTAGAGACCAGATGTCTTCATTATTTAATCCAAATCGCAGATAGCTAAGACCAATTCCCTTATGAAGTTCTACGACTATGCCGGAAGCGTTAAAGAACTCATAATGTTGTGTACGCGCCGATTCCACCAAATGGCCCACATGAAGTCGTTCATGACTCTCGCCGTTCAGCTTTAATGGCATCGAATAGCCCATTTCAACCAGCAAATCCGATGCGCGATCGATATCTTTGGTCTTTACCAGAATATCTAAATCACCTGCCTGACGAAGAGCAACGTTAGAATATATAGTCTGGGCAAGGACTGGCCCCTTAAAGGGAAGTGTCGCAACGCCGGCTAAGGCAAATCGTTCTACGATTGCCGCAAGAGACCGTGTGAGTGCGAACGAGGACTGTACATTCAGAAGGTATCGACGGCGCATTTGCTGCTCGGCCGCTTCAGGCACTGCGAATTCGCCGCCTTTCAGAGTCGTATAAACGAGCGGCAGCACACGATGCACCTCGAGCAACTCGGTAAAAACTGTCCAATCGATGCCGCATTCGATAAGCTTCCCTATTTCAATCGCGGCTCTGTCTGACAGTACCGAGCGTGCTGACAACAGCATCAAGCGCACTTCGCTCGAACCACTCGATTCGTCCATTACGATATCAACTGGTGAGATGCCTGACTCCCTAATTCGTTGTCCTGTGGTTACCGATATAACTGTTCACCTGCGTTTCAAACACGCGAGCATAAGCTCCCGCTAACTCGATTAGTTCTTCGTGTGTGCCTTGTTCCACGATTCTACCGCGATCTAACACTAAAATGCGATCGGCCATTCTGACTGTCGAGAGCCGGTGGCTTACCAATATTGCAGTTTTGCCTTGGGTGAGAGCACGGAAAGCTTGGAAGACCTCGAATTCAGCTTGAGCATCGAGAGAACTGGTCGGTTCATCCAGCAGCAGAATTTGCGCTTCACGATAAAAGGCGCGAGCTAACGCAATTTTCTGCCATTGGCCGGTACTTAGTTCTTTACCTCCGTCGAATATGTAGCCCAACAATGTGTCGTAGCCGTTCGGAAGGTTGTTAACAACTCGATCAGCGCCTGACTTGACGGCGGCCGCCTCAATATTATTGTTGTCAGGAGGCATGTCGACATTGCCAAACCAGATGTTTTCCCGCGCAGTCATCGAATAGCGGATGTAATCTTGAAATACAACGGCTATCTGTCGGCGTAGATCGGCGCAGGTGAAACTGCCAAGCGACACACCGTCCACCGATATGCTGCCCTCTGTCGGCTCGTAGAGTCGACAAAGCAACTTTATAAGAGTTGTTTTGCCGGCGCCGTTTTCTCCCACCAGAGCTATCGTCTCTCCTGCCTTTATCTCCAGGTTAATGCCATCCAACACTGGAGTCTCAGCGCCGGCGTACTTAAAAGAGACGTTTGAAAACTTGATCGCGTGTTTGATTTGTTTGGGAAATGACGCAGGGGTCGCGGGATCAGCTATTGTCGGCTTCATTTCCAAAAACTCGTACAAGTTGTTCAGAAAAAGATTATTCTCGTAAAGATCGGCGACACCTGAAAGTAGATCCTGCAGCGCGGTCTGTCCTCGCTGTATAGCTTGAAAAAAGACGACAAGTGTTCCGATTGATGTTCGCCCGTTCACAGCTGCTATCGCTATGACGCCAAAAGTGACATAGACTGCAATCGTCGCTCCAGCGTCGGTAATGCCGTCTGCAACTGCCCGGTCTCGAGTAATCTTCGTGCGCCCGTTTCGCAAGGTAGACCGGTGCACTGCCGACCGGTCAATAAAGAGACTGCCAAGGTTAAAGAGTCTCAGTTCCTTCGCAGATGCATCGCTGGTGAGCAGCCAGTTGTAGTAACTTACTAAGCGTTCGACGACGGTATTACGGCGCTGCCAAACGTAAAGTCGATCGGCGAACATCACTTTGACGATAATCCCGGGGATGCTTAGCCCAACTAAAAGAAGAGCAAGCTGCCAATGAATCGTTACTAAAACAAGAGTACCGATAGCTCCCAGAGTAATTGCGCTTAAAGTTAATTGGGTGAGGTTGGAAACGATACGGTTCGATCTAAACGGAGCCTCAGCCTGGGCGCGGTGCAGAGTGTCGTAAAATTTGGAGTTCTCGTAATAGCCGAGATCGATGTTCACAGACTGTTTGTGCAGCGCGGTTTGCATCTTGTCTGAAACTTCTTGCGATTGAACATCTCCAGAAACTGTGCTCAAAGAGCGGAGGACTGAACTTGCGACACTGACGCCAGCCACACAAATAAGCAACGCGACCACCCTATGCGTTGCCGAATAGTCCCCATGAAGTCGTATGTCGAGTGTCACTGCGTCAATCAGCAGTTTGTAAAGATATAAACTGGCAAGCGGCAGTACCCCTTGAATGAGCGAAAGAAATACACTGACGGTAGTCCAGGCAGGTGTACTCTCCCAAACAAATTTCAGCGCGCGCCTGAAGTTAACAATGCTTTGAACCTTATCGCTTACGGCTCGGTTCATCTGGTTGCACTCACGTTAGATTTGATTTTGGAAATCTGCCTTCGCTGAAGTTGCGGCATAATGGTCTACGAGCGCAGCTACTTTCGGAAGCAGCTGAAGGTCTTCGGGACGAATAAGCTTAACAACATCAGTCTGTTCTAACAGCCGGCTGCACTGCTGAAAATCACGAGCTGCAAATTTGGACGCAAGTTTCTTGCTCATCATGCTAACGTACAGATTGGACAACAGAATAAGTAATGCGTCTTTTTTGCTTACTCTATCTATTCCAAGTTGATCGCCAATCGTAAGACAAAAAATGTTGGAGATGACATACGGCTCATGGCGCCGATCGATATCGTTCACCAAGACGACCGATAACTTGGAGTGACCGGTGTAGATCGGCTCGGTTTCAGACACACTGTGACCAGTCGATTGTGCTGAATCCGGCCATAGCTTTAATCGAGGAATGCCGGCATAAGATCGAATGGGCTCGGAGGAGGAGATATCTATAGCAAGAGCAACAGTGTCATCACATAGAGGAGCAAACCCGCTGTTGTGCATTGCAGCCACCATCGTCGATTTGCCCGCGCCGCCGCTTCCGATGAAAAGACAGGCTTTGTCACGAACAAGTGACGCCGATGCATGAAGGACCAGGTAACCCCGACTCCACATCGCTACCGATATGACCGGCCCGAGTATAGCCAGTCGTATCCAAGCGCGATCTACTGATTCTTCAACATCATAGACAACGCGCGTTCCGTCTGATGATACGTGAAAAGTTCCAATCGTATCCCAGCTTAGAAAAACTCCGTTAGTATCGGAGCGCCATCGGAACCCTTCCCAAGCGAGATCTATAAACTCAGGCTCAAGACGGCCGGCCGTTATCGATATGGCTGGAATCGAGTTAGCTGTAGGGGCAATTTCCAGCAGTTCTAGTTCGCTGGAAACCACCAGGCCGTAAGCGAGGTAATAATACATTTAGTGAGGTGACAACAGTGCAGGAAGACTTCGCGTCACACAGATCGAAATGGCCAGACTAGAGAGTGCTTCTAGTCTGGCTATAACATTTGATGCCGCTAAAACAGCAGCTGGCATATCATGAGACAGTTCTTACCCGACGTTTGCTCGCACAAAAGACGAGACAAACATTAATGGGAGGCCCTGTACGAACTCAGTGTTCCTGGTCCGCCCGGACCGACCGGTCCTGATGGAGCTCCTACCTGGGGGTTACCCGCGTAATTGTCCGCTCCTGAGCCAAATCCTTGACCCTGAGTCAAATCGATGACATCACCGTAAACTGTGAGTACGGGCGCCTTATATTCTTTCTTCATCTGTTTCACCTCCTTTTAGTTCCCGACGAACTCTGGACTGAAAACCATTAGCATTATATCGCTAATGTCAACTATATCATCGGCCGCGAATTGATAAGGATTAGCTGTTAAGCTAGCCTTATGCAGAAACCAATCAGTCTGCTAGATTATTGATCGAATTCCGTTCCGATCTCGCCTCTAAAACAGCAACCCATTCCGTGAGCGCAAGAGCCGGATAGAGTCCGTTTAAATTGTTCAGCACCGGATTTCGTCGAAAAACCTCGACACTGGCACGAACTGCCTCTTCGTTTAGATAAATACACCTTATAGCATGGTTCGTGCCAACCAGCGAATTTACATCGGAATAGGCTTGTACAAGCATGTTGTTACAGAGAACTTTCGAAAAATCTGTTTTTTCCTTGCGCCACTGCACCTGTTCAGGAAGCACTGCCTTCATAGAAAGTCGCAAAACAAGTCTGCTCCAACCTTTTCCTAGTTTAAGGTGAACGGGCATGGCAAGACAAAACTCAACAAGCCGTTTATCCCAAAATGGGTAGCGCATTTCTATGCCTTTCGCAGCAGACGTTTTGTCGAGCGACTCAAGTATCAAGGAGCAAAGCGGCATAGTAATCATGTTGTAGTGAGAAATTCGCTCATTGGTACATGCGGGAGCCGCCGGCTCATTGTTCTGCGATTCACAAATTGCAGGAACTACGGATCTCCCGCTAGGAGTCAAATGCGACCAGGGAAAGACTGTCCGACGTGCTTCCCGGTTGTCGAATATCCGTCGCCTGACTCCTAACCATAGTCTTCGCGCCAAACACAAACCTCGACGTTGATCTATTTTCGGACGAAGCCACACAGATTCGAAATACGTCCAAAACGTGGGGAGTGCAGGCCGATTAAATACTTTGGATAAAACTTTAACTTCCGACCACAACAGGCCCCATTTCCCGGCATCAGCAAGGTCGCTCAGAAAACCGATCCCATGTGAGATCGTCGTATCCCCGTCATGTCCGTCCAGCATAATCCTAACTCCCCTGCTGGATGCTTCGGACAGAAGGCGTTCTGCACGGTACATACCGATGCTCGGTACCGGTTCATCATGCGACTCAGTCAATGAGTTCAGGTTATCAAGCGGATTTACATTTGAACAGTCGAAGAGATGTGTATCCACATCGAGCTTGGATGCTATTTGCTTAATATACTTTGTTTCATCACATTCAGGAAAATCAGGAAACACGGCAGATATCGTCGATAACCGTTGCCCAGAACCTGCGAGTTCGGACGCGGCAATGCAAGCGATAGATGCTGAGTCAAGTCCGCCGCTTAGAAACGATCCGATCGGCTTTGCAGCCCTCAATCGGCATGAGACCGATTGACGAAAAAGATAGAGGAACTCCTTTACGTACTCTTCGTCGGACATGTCAGGCAGCTCGCGCAGCGGATCGAGTTTCCAGTATCTAGTAAGCGATACGGTTTCAGCGTTGACAAACAGTGTATGCGCGGGTGCCAGACGAAAAATACCGTTGTAGAACGTTGTAATGTCATCCGCGACGCAGCTGACGATAAACTGATCCACACGGGTTCGATTGATGGTTGGATCGGCAAAATCCAAGACTAACAGCGCTTTTTGCTCGCTAGCGAAGGCAAAGCGAGTCTCAGTCAAACAGTAATAGAGAGGCTTGACTCCAAAATGGTCACGGGCACAAAAGACGCCGTTCCGGACTTTGTCGTACACAGCAAAGGCAAAATCTCCGATTAGTCTGTCTACACAGCGATCGCCCCATATTTCGTAAGCCCAGAGGATCAAAGTAGAGTCTGAAACGTCGGAGTCACCAGGGTATCGATCCAAATAGCCTCCCAAGAGTTCATCACGATTATCCAGTCGGGCATCACAAGTTAAGAGGAAAGCTGCGTTACGAGACGTCGTAGGAAGGACCTCATTCAAAGACTCAGGGGTAGTATGCAGCATTGCGTGGCCAAATGCAGCGGCGTCCTCTATGACGTGGGCGGTTCCGTCGGGCCCACGGTGACGGACTGCGTGAACCATTGAAGCGATTTGAGAACGTGAGGCAGACGAACCATCTCTATGGAACGTTCCAATAATTGCGCTTATAGTCCGGCAGTCTCCATTGATGGTAGTGGACGGAACTCCGAGAGTCCCGGTTGACCGCCGATAACAATCAGGCCTTCGCGTTCTACCCAAGCATGGGCTTTCAGGCCTCCCTTATCGTCAGTAACCACTCCTATCTGAAAAACAGAGTCGAAACCAGACGCGGCAAGAAGCGTTTGACAAGTGAGGGCTCTTGGCAGGCAGGTCACTGCGCCTGGCGAGCGTCTCGCAGCAGCATTCACAAGTCCGGCAATGTCTGACGCGTCCAGGCCGAGAAGTTTAAGCACCGGCGCTCTTTTGCTTAAATCAGCGAATGACGATGTCAACTTACATACCGATTTGAAGGGCAGCAGAAGTAAACACACGCGAATAATCGATAAGATCAACCCAATATAAACAAAGGCTGCCACCCTTACGGGAAACGCAATGGTCTGGTTAAGTCCCGGACGCATCTTGCACCTGAATTAACTTGTGCTCTAAAAGGCTTCCAAAGAGTGTCTGTAGGTCGTTAAGGCAAACATCGGGTTGAACATCGTAAGTGTCAGAAATCTGGTCAACTATCGCCCCAACCTTGATGGGCGTCTTGATCAGGTCCCACACGGTTTGTCCCACTTCGTTCAGGCCGTAATACGTGCCGTCAGTCAGTTCGAGTATTACTACGTCGGCGCCCGTGGTGGTCGATACCTGATCTTTGGAAGCACAAATCATTGCATCTAAGGGTAATGTCATTATGTGTACAGGTCTTTCCGTTTAACCAGTGTTGCAGCGCCAAACGTCACCTTCGTACACTGCGCAGCTTCACTGCCGAGGAATATTAATTCCCTTTAAATTATTATGGAGTTTAACGCAGCAAATCGCAGACTCACAGTTCGGTAATTTAGTTCACGTCCTCGAACTTCAGCCGGCGACACTATCCATTGTAAAATCTCCATCGTCGTCAAGTAAGCTGAACCATCGATTGACGGACTTTTATGGCATATTGCTAATATGATAGTCGATATCAACCAGAATGAACAATCGGCGGTACATGAACCGATCAAAGTCCTGTTCGTATGCTTTGCGAACATTTGCCGGTCGCCGATGGCTGAAGCAGTCTTTCGGCATAAAGTTGACGAATTGGGCCTGTCGGACAGTATTCAAACAGACTCCGCCGGGGTTAGCTTCTCCAGTATTGTCGCAAATCCGCACGATCGCGTAATCCAGATTTTGAGTGAAAAAGGCATAAGCTGCTCTCACCAGTCTCGAAGAATACAAACTGCCGACTTAAGCCACTTCGACTACGTCCTAGCGGCGGATACAACTGTGCTGCGATCGATCTGGGGCATGGGTAAAGGAAAAGCCAAGGTTCAGTCGCTGATGAAATATGCTCTGGGCAGCGATTACACGGAAATTCCAGATCCAATCAAAACCGACAAGTTCGAGTTGACGTACGATTTAATTGATAAATCAACGGACGGACTACTAAAATTTATCCGTGAAACTCACGAAATATAAAGCACTGCATTCATATCAGCATGATATTCGCTAAAAAAGCCTTCGAGTTCTCGAAAGAAATCGAAGGCTTTGCAGCATTGTGATGTCCAAGCATCAATGAACTTAGAGAGCAGAACCCTGTGCGTTCTTTTTGCGGCCGAAGACTGCGAAGCCAGCCATCAGAGCAATTCCAACGCCGAAGGCTACGGAGGTGCTGACCTCAGGAACGGGAGCCGGAGCATAGAGTGCGATTTCGCTAGCGGGGTTCGAGTCAGAAACGGTGAACTTCGTGATCGTCGGATCAGTGAAGCTGGCAGTTCCAAGTCGACCTGCGTCTCCAAGGTTTCCGACAAGACCGTCTAACGCGATAGACTGTGTACCAAGAACGGTGGAACCGTCGTAGGCCGTTACAGTCGCCGTATTTGCGGTTGCATACGAGCTGGTAAGGTAGACCGACAGGTCAGATGTCGGCGATGCGAGCGTTCCAGTGATGACGCCCGGCAAAGTCGAACCGTCCTTCAGAGTAAGCGTATCATCCGTGATGTAGACGTTCGGTGTGGTCACGAGATCAGCCGTATAGCCGGAGCTAAAGATCGCTCCGCCGGTGAATGTGATACCATCCGCGGCATAGCCGCCTGTCGGATCGTAGACGCTACCCGGAGAGACCTGATCGAACAAAGTTGGAGCACCAGCAGCTGTGGCCCCATTCGCTGCAAAATCGTAAGACGTTGCAAATGCCGATGCGCCAGTCAAGAGCACGAGGCCAGCTGACAAACCGAATGTTTTAACACAATGCATTAATTTCATCGTTATATTTCCTTCCAAAGAGTTAAACCTAACAGTACCAATTCTATATGACAAGCGCCGGCTTACGCGGTACAACGTGTTTTTACAACAGCGCGTAGTCTCTGACCAACATATCTGCATGTTTCGTGCCAAGCTGTCGTTTTACTGCAAAAGATAAGTACATAAACTTACTGTTTTCGAGCGAAGTCGGACTAATTTGACTGCGATGCCGCTGATTAGATCGTCATGCCGACATATGACTCCATACTGCAAAAAGTCGGCCAACTACCCCAATATGTGCTAACATACTGTAATTTCAATGATATTTGCCAAATTTTCAGTCGATATACATCGATACTCATCTTCTTACCTTGGTTCAGCAGCCGCTGTTGCAAATATCTCCGCGAAGCGTTAATCCACTATTATAATGTAATGGCGTGAGAGCTTGTTCATGTCGACCATATAATGGGTGCTGAACAAATTTTTCGACACGGTTGTTGCAAAGGTGATTAAGGGTTAAAGCAAAATGCCGGTAAAGAACTTTCACTATATTGACCTGCTGATCGATCGCTATCCAACATTGAGCATATGTCGGTCGGAAATAGTCACAGCTATAGAGACCATAATCGAAACTCATCGGCGCGGTGGAAAAATACTGATTTGCGGAAACGGTGGCAGCGCTGCGGATGCGGAACATATTGTCGGAGAACTTGCAAAGTCGTTCGTCCTCCCGCGAATCATTCCTGATACAGATAAAGAAAAACTTTCACGTCTGACCGGGAACCTACCAGAGCTGCTATCTGCAAAGCTTCAGTGTGGACTCCGAGCTTTTGCTCTGTCGGGAAGCTCCCCGCTTGCAACTGCCATTGCGAACGACGGCGACGCGATGCTCGTTTATGCGCAAATGACTTATGTCTATGGACAGCCTGGCGATGTTTTTCTAGGCATCAGCACCTCCGGAAGCTCGAAGAACATTGTCGCCGCGCTAACCGTCGCCAAAGCATTTAGCCTGCATACGATCGGCCTAACCGGATCCCGCCTAGGATCGATGGACCCGCTCTGTGAAACGCTTATCAAAGTGCCGGCGATTGAGACCTTTAAGATCCAGGAATACCATCTTCCGATTTACCATGCCATATGTTTGACTATTGAATCTGAAGTATTTCAGGAACTTTGAGCACATTAAATAAGTTAGACAATATGAGGGTATCCTAAATGTAGTACAGTTTACAACACCCAATTTGGAAGATGATTGGTGACATACGTTTCAGCCTTCATTTATAATAGGTAATTACCGATCTTTATAAGTATGAAGGGCAGCAAATGTAACGGGGTTTTTCATCACTAGATTGTTCCTTTGCAGATTAATACAATCTAAGTCAGGATGTGATTTCATGTCCAGTCTTCTTCCTACATTGAGAGCTGAATACGATGAAGTATAGCAGTGCGGCGGTAAGAAAACCGCAAATCGGATTTACGTTAATAGAACTACTGGTGGTACTAGCGATCATTGCCAGCCTATCGGCAGTATTAGTTCCTGCGTTCAATTCTGTTCGGGAAAAGGCACGCCAAGTAAGTTGCATTAGTAATGAGCGTCAACTTGGCATGGCCTTTTTGGAATACGAGCAGGACTTCGACGAGACTTTGCCGTGTGGAAACTATGACTTCAGATCTGGAAGCGGCGAGCGCGAGCAGGGTTGGGCAGGACAGATATACAGCTACGTCAAAAATCCTCTGGTGTTTGCTTGCCCGGACGATCCCACACACACTACAAGTCCGACTGAATACACAGTGTCGTACGCGATCAATCAGGCGTTTCTCTTTGGCACTGCAGATTACGAAACGAATAGCCCGACCTATCCGTCGTACATGTTGCTTAAGGCGGCAAAGTGGGACGTAGCGGCTGACACCGTATTACTTGTAGAAGTCTCAGGATGCGAAGCGAGCGTTGAAAATCCAACCGAAAAAGAAAGCCCATCAGTAGACGGTATGAGTGGGTACGTCAGCGGAAATGAAAGCGACTTTGTCGCTATTCCCGGCGCAAATGCCGTCACACCGATGTTACAAACAGGCATAATGTCAGATAACCTCTCAGCCTACAGCGGATCAAAGATTGTCGGTCCGAAAACGGGTCGTCACCTTCCAAATGGCTCAAATTACCTCATGTCTGATGGTCACGTAAAATTTTTGAAAGGTTCCAACGTCTCGTGCGGTTTAAGCGCTACTAATAGTAACGAACATGCAGGAAATGACTGGGGAGCTGCGGGCACATCCGTTTTGACATCCAATGGTACCAATCCAATAGTTGCAACATTTAGCCCGATCTAAGCCGGTGCAAAAACAGCATCCTTCAAACGACTGATACCGAGCTTTAATCCGGATGCGAGTTACCGTTGCCCAGTATTCAATTTCAGTCAAATGCATTCCGCATAGTTCTGGCGGCTCACATCAAACGTGAGACCACGAAGGTGTAGAAAGGGTCCGGTTTACCTTTATACATCGATATTGTGTTTAATAATCTCGGGTATCATATTTGTGCTCGGTCGACAATGCTCTTGCTAAATATGTTAGGTGAATCAATCTTGAGCCTTTCATTTAAACGTTAGAGTATCCGACTCTATTAGTGTGAAGGGCGGGAAGTGACGGCTTAATTTCATATATAAACTGTTCGTTTGCACACCATCGCAACCTGAGTCATAACGTGATGAGGCATCGAATAAGTTACCAGATTTGAGAGTTGGATACATGAAGTATCGCACGGTCTTGGTTGGACAAAATCCAACCGGATTTACTTTAATTGAGTTTTTGGTGGTACTGGGGATCATAACAAGCGTATCAGCACTGCTGTTACCTGTGTTTGGGTCTGTTCGAGAAAACGCTCGTCAAGTAACTTGTATCAGTAACGAACGTCAGCTGGGAATGGCGTTCATGCAGTACGAGCAGGACTTCGACGAGACTTTGCCGTGTGGAAACTATGACTTCAGATCTGGAAGCGGTGAGCGGGAGCAAGGATGGGCAGGAGAGATATATTGCTATCTCAAAAGTCCAAGAGTATTTGCTTGCCCGGACGATCCAACGCAGACAACAGGTGCGAATGAGTATGTCGTTTCCTACGCGATTAATCAAGCCTTCCTGTTCGGTACGGCAGACTATGAAACCAACAAGCCGACATACCCCTCGTACTCCCTATTAAAATATTCAAGGTGGAACGGGGCATCCGACACCGTGCTGCTTGTAGAAGTCTCAGGGTGCGAAGCGAGCGTTGAAAATCCCTTCGAAAAAGAAAGCCCGTCGGTAGATGGTATGAGTGGCTTCGTCAGCGGAAATGAGAGCGACTTTGTTGCTGTTCCCGGCGCAAATGCCGTCACACCGATGTTACAAACAGGGATAATGTCGGACAACCTTTCAGCCTACAGTGGATCAAAGATCGTCGGTCCGGTAACGGGTCGTCACCTCCCGAACAGGTCAAATTACCTCATGTCTGATGGTCACGTGAAATTTTTGAAAGGTTTCAACGTCTCGTGCGGTTTAAGTGCAACTAACAGTAACGAACATGCAGGAAATGACTGGGGAGCTGCGGGCACATCCGTTTTGACATCCAATGGTACAAATCCCATAGTTGCCACTTTTAGCCCTATTTAAGCCAGATCACGGTAGACAGCGTCCGGGCTCTTGTATCCACATGTATAATGTGATAGTTGTGGAATAAAACGATATACTAATATACTGCCGGCATGGGTCAAGTTGTATTAAATTATCTTCACTTCCAGACCTTAGATTCCATAATAAGTTTATATTTGTGATCACCTGAACCTAACGATTCCTCGGGCGTTAGGCAAAAGTATAATATGCGAGTTCTTTTTTTGGCGGACGCTGTTTTTCTCGACTTACCCGGTGGGTCGAGGGTCGCGGCACGCGAACTGGCTACTGGACTCATTGAAAAAGGTCACGACGTAACCTTCCTGGTCGGCAAAAGGCATTCAGACTCGCCTGACGTAGAGACAGTGGAGGGATACGGAAGAATAGTTCGTTATGGCGGCGCCGGCGAGGGATGGCAATTCATAAGGCAGGGTCGTGCCGCCTGCAAGCGCCTTTGTGAAAAAGAACGGTTTGACGTCGTGCACACGCACTTCGCCTTCGCAGCCACAGGACCATTGTCTGCGCTTCCGCCTTCCACGCGCCGAGTGAGAACCTTTCATGGTCCGTGGGATGAAGAGGCGTACTTTGACGATACCTCACGGCTAAAGTCTTTATTTGGCAAGTGCGTTACCCTTATCAAGCAAGAGCTTAGACGTACTCTGGAAGCAGCAAATCTTCGGAAAAGCGACGCCGTTATAACCCTCAGTAATTGCTTTCGCCGCAAGATTAATGAACGGTACGGATTACCGATCGATCATGTCCAAATTGTGCCTGGAGGCGCCGATTTGCAGCGGTTTCAGCCGACATCGGACAAGCGGGCGTGTCGCCAAAGCTTAGGACTGCCAATTAATCGGCAGATACTCTTTTCGGTCCGCCGACTTGCTCCGCGCATGGGCCTCGACAATCTGATATTGGCGATGCCTGAAGTAATAGCTAAAAATCCGGATGTCTTGCTGCTAATAGGCGGTAAAGGCCCTCAAAAAGCACAGCTCGAGCAACTTGTGGAAGGAAACCATCTACAGGACCACGTTAAGCTTCTCGGATTTATCCCAGACGATAAATTGTCCTCTTATTATCAGGCCGCCGATCTGTTTGTCCTTCCGACTGTTGCGCTTGAGGGTTTCGGACTAGTAACCACTGAAGCCCTGGCTTCTGGCCTCCCGGTCGTCGGTACTCCGGTTGGTGGAACGCCAGAGATTCTTGCTAATCTTAACAGCAGACTCATCGCGGACGGTACCGCTCCGAACCACTTAGCAAAAGCAATTAATTCTTTTTTGACAAACACGTGGAACCTGGAGCTAACCCCAGATAAACTGCACCGATATGTGTGCGAGAACTTCACATGGGAAAAGCATGTGGACGCCGTTGAATCGATTTATGTCAACCTTGTTGGTCAATCAGAGCTGACTAAGACGCCATCGGTGCGATGAGCTGATTTTTCGATTCTTCCTTAGTCCATTGACTTCTTCAGTTTCGCTGCTCATTCAGGTTTGAGCGAATGTGTCATACTTTCACGAAGTCTCGGTAATTATGACCCTGCCACTTATCAAACGTTATCCGCGTCTAACTATTGTAATTGGGCACTATGATACGTTTTCACTTGGCACAAATCGTGCTTTGCATAACTATGGTATCGTTTAGAAATAAGGCCGACATCGCAATTTGTTAGCCGCCGACTAGCACGAGAAAAATGGTTTATGCTATCGCTGTTCTGGTGTATTTGGACTCATTTTAATGATTAACAAGACACCACGAGCTACAGCGATTGAAACGCTAGACCTGACCCCCGAGATGACGACGCATCTCCAATTCTTGGACGGTGTGCGGGGCCTATCTGCATTGTACGTCTTAGTTTCTCATTCGTTATTTCAAAGTGCTGAAGGTCTGATCAGATCGGGCCAGAAGGTACCCCCCGCGTTCCAAGAGGTCTTGAATTATGCGCCCTCGGGCAGCGACGCGGTCGCTGTTTTTTTAGTGCTTTCAGGCTACTGTCTAATGCATCCTGTAATACGCTCCGGAAGCAGTCGATTACCCGGAGGACTACTACATTTTATCCATCGACGCTCGCTCCGCATACTTCCCCCATACTACGCCGCGTTGGCGCTTGCAATTGCCTCGATCTGTTTCGGGGCTTTCTTTAAGCATGCGACAGGAATAACGGACGGCGACAAAAATGCTGCGGTCGCTTTGACAACGGGCAATTTGATATCGCATGTGCTCCTACTGCACAATTGGTCGAAGACATGGTCTGCTGGTGTGGAACCGCCAATGTGGAGTATAAGCGTGGAGTGGCAGATCTACTTTGTTTTCTCTATGATCTTACTCCCTTTATGGAGAAAGGTTGGAATTTTGCCATGCGTCCTGGGGGCGTTCGTTGTAGGAATGGCACCGCACTTTTTACTGCCGTATTTCGACAACTTTGATTGGATGCGGCCATGGATGTTGGGCATTTTCGCTCTCGGTATGCTTGGAGCGACGATTACATTCGGCACTGATGCGCAATCTGTTGCCGTCAGGCAAAAAACGCCCTGGGCGGCAATTTCCATACTTCTTACACTTATTACTTACGGTGTGATAAGCTGTTTTCTGCGCGACGGCAGATGTGAAATACTAATTCATCCGCTCGTTGGGCTGATTGCGATGTCCACAATCGTCTACTGTGTCCAGCATCTCAGGTCGGGGCAACCTTCAGGCGTCACCAGCATTCTAACGCTGTTTCAGTCAAAATTTGCCATAGGTATAGGGGATTTCTCGTACAGCCTCTACCTAATACACGGATTGGTCATTACTCGTGTTCGTGTTTTCACGCAGAAGGTACACTTTCATGGACCTGAATATTTGATCGTTTCGCTGTTCCTAGACCTTACTCTTTCACTTTTGCTTGCGTACGGATTCCATCTCATTTTTGAACGGCCGTTTCGACAGTTTAAGAATTTCCCGGTCCGAGTGCAAGATCATCCAGGTCGCTATTCACATGATTCTACACCTTCGCCGATGTCCGCTCAGGTGAGATTCCATCGATGATGTGTTGCTCGGCGACTGACGCAATTTCGTCAACGGGCAATTCGGTACCCCGAAACAGAGTCGACCTGACGCCCACCCTTTTCCGTTGATGTCGAGTGCAAATCAACCTCCTATTCGGGCGGCAAAACTCAGAGGTTCGCGGAGATTATCTCGCGTTTCCGAGTCGGACGAAATTTTCTTGCTAACAGGTGGCTCGGGCGCTCTACTACATAGTAGAAGAGAGTCGAGACCAAAATAATAGCTAAAAGCACTGCAACCGTCGTTAACATATTGTAAAACATATGATGGTCGAAAGCGAAGCTTAGCACTATTGGATGTACGAGATAGAGAGAATATGATGCTGCGCCGGCATTTTCGAGCCACCGTATGGGCGGGTTGACCTGTGCATAGGAAATTTCCTTGATCAGCCAAAAATACACAGCAACTGCAAACAGATCGAGCGTTATTGAATAACCGAAATGAATGGGTTTCTGATGTTGATGAAATTGCAAGAACTTCGAGATACAACTTAAAAACCAAATTCCCATCCGCCAAACCCAGATATTTGTTCGGTCGGCGGCAACTCCGCCCACTCCTATCTTGGCGTGCGGCAAATAGGCTGCCAATCTGCAACCAAGCAGCCAACATGGCAACCCCACTATCCAGTTCAATTTCCACCCAAAAAGCGGATAACCCCCTTGTGCAGCAATATGCGGATGACTAAAAACTACTACGTAGGCAGATAGAAACGAGGCTCCTATAAGATAACCCCACCCAACTTTTCTCTGTGCAAGCATCAAAGCTGGATAAGCAGTGTAGTAAATAAGCTCGGCGATAAGACTCCACATGACCGAATTGTTATTTATAAACGCTATTGTAACCAGATGCGGCCTTTGACCAGCTAACAGTTGGACGAGCACAATCACGATTACCATCGGAATACCTACTCGTAGGTAACGCCGCATATAGTACGAAAAGTAATCGAGCTTTTCTCCGTGTCTATAGGGAAAATGGATACAGAGACCAGATATGACAAAAAAGACGATAACTGCTGCCGGCCCGGAGAACGCCGCGCCAAGAATCGCACCTACGAGCTTTCCTAGTCCATGATCAAAGGCAGACGAATGAGCGGATTCGTAGAGGTGGTTGAGAACAACCCATATAGCACACACATATCTGATGGAATCGATACCTTGCATGTGTGTGATGCGTCTCGTCGGATCTGACGCAGCCGCATCGCTAAAAGGAGCGCCTTCAACATTTGTTGCCATTATAGTATTCTTTTTTGATCGGGCGAGTAAGTGAGCGACGCTGAATTATTGTACATCTTCCATGATGCAACGCAAAACACGTGCCAAAAACCGCATCGTGGATTTGCAGTGCGGTCCGAGGACCAACCCGCCGACATCGCATGCTAAGGATGCCATCTGTATAGAAGGTTCTTTGCTCTCCAATCCTCTTCAATGAGAATGAGATACTCTCCGTCTGCGCGACGAATAGCATTAACACAACCTACCNNATTGCCCATTAGAAGCTGCAAGAACGTCTAATGGAGACGCTTGTTGACCTGGAGCTCGTACCTGATCGACGAAGATGTAGTCGCCGGCCAATGCTACGTCTTTAGCTGTGAGAGGTTTGCCATAGCCCAATGCGTTAGGACTGGAAGGAAGACTGGTGTTCGTCCAAATAACAGTGTGCTTTCCAGAAAGCCAGCCGTCATATCTGCGCGCCGTCCAGCCAATTACTCCCCAAGAATCCTTCGGCTGCCCTTGCAGGTATCCGAAGACGTAGAGAGAGTCTGTATGATTGTCGTAGATTGCGCGGGTAATGTTCGCAAAATCATCCGGCCAAGGCCATGTCTGTGGATTCGACCAGTCGTATACCGGGACGCCATTCGCAAACCGCTGTAGGCGGTACAGTGCGATTGTTCGGTTCGGAGCATCTCCGTGCCAGATGTCGCCTGAGGGTGTAACGGACCAAGCCCAACCGCCTGAGGGAGTCTGTCCAACCAGATGCAGAATATTTGATCCCGGACTCTGTCCAAATATCAAGAATCCATTGCCAGTTGGACTCATGGCATACAGTAAATGATTCCCTGAGACGGTTCGCGGCGACACAGAATAGCTGCCCTTAAGGCGCGGATCATGTGGATACTTGAATGGATCGATAGTAATTGCATTTAGCGACGCTTCCGAGCCAGATGCTTCGGAGTTCAAGTTAAGAGTCCATTTCGTGGTGCGTCCATAAACCACCGTACCGTCAGAGGAAGGATCAAATCCAAACGTGTCGACAAAAGCAGTCCCGAACAAATTCCAAATCTGCGTTCCTTTCGGCGAAAATGCGCGGACAAAGGCAGTTCCAGGACCATAGCTCATGCAAACGTAAACATTTCCTAGCCTATCGGTTCCTGCCCCTTTTAAAGCGAAAAGTTTGTTTGGCGCCACAGCGCCGGCGACACCGGAGTATAGTCCGCCATAGGTTCCCAACTTCGAAACAAGCTTACCGCTGCCGGCAACGTTGAAAAACAATATCTGTTCGGCAGGGCCGTTATCGCATACAATCAATCTGCCTTGATTGTCCCATGCAATAGCCGAAGCCGAACCAATTCCTGGTAACACGGCCAGCAGCTTCCCACGAGCATCGAGATGATCAACCTGATGGTTTATAATTGCCCAGAGAGTGGAATCGGGCGACAATATTGCATCACTGACACCGCCGATTGGTATTATCGAGATCGGCAAAAGATCATTTTCACTTCTAACCTCGATTTGATTCGGATATGTAAGGGCAATCTTTCCTTGGAGACAAGACAAACTTAACGCTTGTTCAGGAAGTGCAACTTCCCCCACGTACGAAGCTGAATTAATATTGCCTGGCGTCCAAGTGAAATGTAGCAGCGCCTTTCCGATCGACGCGAGGTAAAAATTCGATCCGTCTACCGTAACAGCTGTATTCGCGGTGTTCCAACCCCAGGTCTTCGTCGGACTGTTCTCTGCTCGGACAATTACTCTGTTTGCAATGCCATTTTTATATAAACCAATCGTACGCCCAGCTTCGTCATAATTGGTTCCAGCAAATACAGTACCGTCCGGCGAAACTGCCATCGAAGAAATGGAATCTTGGACCCAATATCCAAACCCGTTAGAAACCTTATTCGTGGAATCAGCGCCGGATAGCGAATTACCTATCCAACTGGTGCGATAACCGCCCGGCACTCCATGCGCATCCGTATCCTGATCCCCACGAGCAGCGGCGCTGGTTTCAACGATTAGGCAAGCCAGGACAATAGTTGAGACTAGAATTCTCAACACGACATCTCTATAGATTTGGTTCATTTTTTTCAATTCGTTCGATCAAGCGGCTACTTCAAACGTAGGAAGTCACTTTACAGCTCCGGGGAAGGCAGATATGTGGCGAACGACACACACCAGTATATCAACCAGCCTGCGGCCACGACCGCCAACAAAATTCCTACTGGATTTACGCGGAATTGCCCTGACACTTCATTATCCTTGCTGTACACAGCTCTGCGATGCTTATGGTGAATTTCGCCGGTAGAAGCGGCAAGCAATATACCGGTTATCACCCATAGGTACAAACATATGTCGCTGAACTGCCACGCAGGATTTCCTATAGCATCCACTGTTTGCCCAATGACAGACGATAGAGCACCTATTACTAAACATTGGTGCAGTCCTCCAGGGCTCAGGCCCATTAGTGAATTTATACCTACGTATAGTACGGAACAAAGAACGCACAACCACAGCGCCAAGCCCGGAACGCCGACATCAGCCGCTAGTTGAAGGTATGAGTCGTGCGCTTGGTCCGTCAGCGTCGGACCGTATCCAAGAACATAATCCTTCGGCTGCCCCTTGCCAGTGTATGTGTGCTGAACTATAGCGTAAGTTCCCACTCCATGTCCAAGAATCGGGCTGCTACGAACAAGTTTGATGTCTTCGCGCCAGGTATGCAGGCGCCATTCTGTTGCCAAGTCCTTGCCATGAATTACTCCCGACGAAAGCGTACCAAGACGCGTTTGAAGGCCCTGCAGGTTAGGAATCTGCGAAAGCACCACCAAAGCGCCTATCGCCAGGATAGCATAGGGAATATACGTATTTAGTGAAAACTTTAATCGGCGTTTTCGCCGAGATGGTACAACGCTCTTCGCTCGGTACACGTACTTGAGGACGGCGAAGGATGTCAATGCAGCAAACTCTCCCAACCACGCAGAACGCCCTTGCGATACCAGTAGTGATATTCCCGAAAACACCAATGCGACTTGAGCAAGGTACCGATGTTTTGGCTTCGCAGGCGACAGCGATACGGTAAGCATCATCGGCAGAAGTACCATACACAGCGAGCTGAACAACTCATGGTCGTGCGTTGTGCTGACTGCCGCGTCAGCAGCTCCATCCGACATCAAATATCCAGATCTGCCTGCTTCGCTGCCCACCCCTATAAGTCCCAATGAGGTTATTATGAGTAAGGCCGCAGACAATGAATCCACTAACAATAAAAGTCGACGCTGCACACGTGCAAAGATGGCTATCGTACAAACAAAACCTGCAGCAGAAAGATCGGACGCCACTGCAACTATAGAAAAGTGTGGTGAAGCAGACCAAGCGAAGGTCACACAAGACCACGTTAGAAATGCAGCAAAGCTGATGGCAAGCGGAAGTTGCGGCTGAAATTTGGAGTCCTTAAATTTTTGTAATTCGACCCCGCACGCCACAAACGCAAGGAGAATTAACCCAACGATATCGACAATGAGGGCCTTCCCTCCATGCCAGCGTGTACTTTGCGGCGAAAAGGATATAAGAGGCAACGCTGTAGCAAGGACGGCGACAATGAACGTACAGAACTTACCGGCAGACCATTCAACCAAGTGATCTTCATGCACAGTATCTACATCTGAAGCGACGTTCATCAACCGTATCCTCTACTACTGCAAATCATGCTCGCCTGTTGTGTCCGAGGTCAGATTAATCTGCTTTACTCAGTCTGAGTGTACTCTAGGGCACGCCGGAGACTTGAATCGAAGCAGCTTGGCGTGACTTCTCATTTACAATGCGCTGATAGACAGACTCATATTTCGCCGCCATCGCTTCCCAAGTCAATTGCTCAGCGGTCTGTTGACCTGCGAAACGAATTCGATCAGCAAGCGCGGGATCTCCGGCAAGAAGTGCCAATGCGTTCGTCATACCTGTGAGATCATTACTGTGTTCGATGACGAATCCGTTCAAACCGTGCTTGATAATTGCGGATGCTCCTACAGACGGTGCAGTAATCACTGGCACGCCGCTCGCCATTGCCTCTGTTACCACCAGAGCGAAGGGATCGTAATGTGATGCGAATACAAAAACATCTGCATCGCGAAGGAGTGTTGCAACGTCATTCCGATGCCCTAAAAAATGGACACGATCGGATATGCCTAATGTTCGGGCCATTTCCGGATACGGTCCTCCGCCGTCCGTCCCAACAACGACCAGGTGATATCGGTCCCCGAGTTCTGCAACTGACTGCAACGGCAGACCAAGGTTTTTACGGTTGGTCTTTATGCCTCCGGAAAAAAAGAGTAGAAACTTATCGTCAGGGATTCTAAGTAAAGTGCGTAAATTGTTCGTATCACTCTGGTTCTTCGGGTGAAACTGCTTGGTATCGACGCCGTTGTAAATGACATCGATCTTCGTTGGGTCAGCCCCTGCTTCGTTCACCAAGCCGTCGCGGACAAAATCGGATACCGCGACTATTCGTTCCGAGTTAGCGTACTCCCGCCGTTCCCAGTCGGCGTTGTACTTTGTCACAAAATTTTGGTAAGCTGCATAGACGCCAGAAGTCTGATGCGCTGTATGGTGCGGCGACTTAAGCCAGTGGGAATGCACGAAATGACACGCGTTTAAATCGGCTCGAATATTCGCGATCGCCCCATTGAGATGTATAACATCCAGAAAAGGTCTCTCAGCCGCCAAGATCCGGTTCGCCTTAAGTGCGAAAAACTTGTAACGGATAATAGCGAGGACCTTTCTTGAAGGAACCTTAACCTGTCTCCATGTCACATTCGGATGATCTCGCAAACCTGGGTCGATTGTGGTTGATACCAACAATAACTCGTGCCCACGTTCAACCAGATAGCGTGCAACCTCATAATTAACTCGCCCCTGACCGTCTGTCATCGTAATCTGATGAGTTACAATGCAAATTTTCATGAACTACATCCGATCGCTTCCCTGTAAACCGCCAACGTTTCATCGCTAACTCGCTTTGTTCGCATGCTGTCGAGATTGTTTTGAGCGCCCTGTATCAGAGAGTCTCGGAGCGACTTGTCGCCTAACAGTTGCTCCACCGCGAGCGCGATCTTATGCGGATCATGCGGCGGAATCAGCAATCCCGCTTTTCCAAAATCCAAGCTTTCCGGTATTCCATCTACATTCGTTCCGATGATCGGCAGCCCCGCATCGCGCGCTTCCGCGAGGACAAGAGGACATGGGTCAGCGTGCGATGCCAAAATAAAAACGTCGGAATCTTTAAGCAGACGGCGTACATCCGATCTGAAGCCAAGAAACACAACCATTGATGCTACATCATTTTCCACGACCAAGCTTTCGAACCTGGAGCGTTCGGGGCCTTCCCCCGCAATATAGAAAGTCAAGGATGCTCCGTGGTTCTTCAAGATTTTGGCGGCTTGAATGATGTCCGCTATTCCCTTTCGTTCGTAAAGTCCTGCTACTGTAAGTATGGCCGGCCTGGTATTCAACGGAATGCCTTCTTGCTGATCGAGTTCCACCCGGCAAGATCCGATTGTCCCATTTTTAACCGTTCGCAGTTTCGCCGCGGGAATGCCTCTGGAGCACATATCTGTACGAACAGCGTCGCTGACCGCAATAACAAGATGTCCGGCGTTCATAAAAATGGCTGACTTTTGAAAGGAATTATGGACAGTCGTCACTACTCGAATTTTCGTTAGCAGGACCGCGAGCCTCGCGATGATGCCGCCCTTCATCATGTGGGCGTGGATCACATCCACGTTTTGACTGCGCGCCAATGCTCGAAGCTTTGAGACGGCGGAAATCAAATCTTTTTTCTTCTGAGGCAAGTAGAAGTGCGTAACTTGATGTCTGCTTAAGAGGTCCTCATAGTGACCACCGCCAGAAACTACGATAACGTCGTTGCCTGCCCGTCTTTGCTCTATAGCAAGGTCAACCACTACGTTAACAATACCGTTACCCGAGTTCCTAACATGATCAACGAGATGAATGATCTTCATAATTTCATAACAGATTTGCTATTCCAACGCGGGTAATGCACACCAATTCATCGAGTCCACTGAATACCACAGAGTACTATCGTGTACTGCGGCTAAACTGGCCGGACTGCCGAAAGGTACTACTTTCGGCCCTAATCGAGGAGTCGATTTCCGCTGTCCTGGCAAACGTTCCAAGCGGAATACCGATGACGAACCAGATCCACACCGCGCTAACACCGGTCAACACATCATAGCCCATAAGAGCGACTATAGTTGCGACCAGCGTAGCGAGGGAGATTGCTACCGGAGAGGTATTGCCTGGTACCGATTTCATTTTACTGACGGCAATTGCAAGCAAAAGGAATGCTGCGATGTAGACGGGAAATCCAATAACGCCATACGTTTCCAAGAGAGTGAGATATCCGTTATCCAAGCTTCCATTCACCGTCTCGCCTTGCAGCTTACTTCCTACACCGGTGCCTCCGAAGCCTTGCCCCATCGGGTCCGATAACAAGGTTGGCAGAAGACTTGTCACCAACGACTGCCGGGCGTTTGCCGATTTATCTTGTCCCAGATTATTTAAAGTCTGAGTTCTTTGTACAACTACGTCTCCACCAGGCATACGAGGAATAATAATTACAAAAAGCAGAACCGTAACTCCAACTCCGACAAGCGCTTGCCATCGTGCTTTTTTGGACCCTAGCGCCACGTAACCCACGATTGTGATTATAAGCGTTAGCCAAACTGCTCTGACCTCGGTGATGGCCACCGCAGTTCCCATCAAAGCAACTCCTAGCCATCCGGGTGTGCCTCTCCATCGTCGATCAGTGAGGGCCAAGGCGGCAGTAGTGGCAAGAAAACCTGCCGCCGGCCCGGTACTGTTAAGTGTGGAAAACATTCTGAACATCAACGGCTGCGGAGTGCCCATTGATGTCATGCCGGACTGCGTTAACCAGAACATATCCCATGGGGGGGCGGTGACAAACTGAACCCATCCATATATAGCGACGAGGACGCCTATGACCACCATTTCAGACAACCATTTACTTCGCTCCTTAATGTCCAGTTTCCTAAGCACTAAGTAGAAAAGAAACAGCATCGGCAGAATCGTTTGTGCGAGATCGTAAATGGCCGTCAGTCCGTTTTTCACAATTCCGATTATCGCTGCATAGGCAAATGCGATGGCAAAAAGTATCGTTGGCAATCGTAATTCTGGAGTGAGTTTAGACCATCGCCGCACGATTGGAATGATCAACGGTATGGTACAGAGCATCGGGGTGACGCTCAGGATAGTTACTGAGGTATACGACTGAAAATCGTAGTCCACAATTCTTCTGATCTCAGGTTCAAGCGCCCAGACAGCAAGCACGAAGGGGGCGAGCCAACGTGAATTGAAGCTTGCGAACAGAGTCGCAATCACTGCCAACGTCACTGCAGGTACTACTTGCGCCCCTAAATTTGGGTTTTCAATTACAATTGCACACAGCGTAATGCCGATGACCACTACAAAAATCGAAGCAATCATCAGGCCTACCTGATTTGGTGCCTGGCCTGTGGGCCGAACAAATGCTGGCCTATTCAATTGACCTGAGTTCCTTCATGACGAGACGATCTGAGAGACGAAATAATAAGCTTGACATACTGCCGCAGAGCCTTTTCACTTTTCTCCTGCCACCTAAATAGAGGACCGCATCCAGCCTTCAGCGCCGCCAATTTCAGTCGAAGCATCGGGCTGTCTCCGAGCAGGATCAACAACTTTGCCAGCGACTCCCTCTCCGCACTGGAAAAGAAATCCGAAAAGCAATATGCCGAATGATGTAATGCCATTTTTCTCATTTGGCGATCTATCGTCGCAGTGCTCCAACCACGCCTAGCGTAAGCTGGTTTCATCGACTCTTCGTAGATCCGCTTATAGCCGGTAAGCTGTAAGTTTTTCCTCTTAAGCCGCTTGTTCCCGGTGTCGGCCCAGACGCGATATTGCGCCAATACCTCGTCCACATATACATTTCCATAACCGGCATCAGCAACTCTCACAGAAAGATCGTAATCTTCCACAAACTCTGGTCGACCTCGATAAAAGTTAAGTTCTTCCAAAACTTTTTTGCGAAACATGACGATGTTCGCTGCAACTTTGTAATCAGTGAGTGACGCTCTTAGGGCGGTGTCACCGTCAACATATCCGGTAGCACGTGCGAGATGAGTCTGTTGTCCAAAACGGCCTTCGGAATCAATCTGTTGAATTGCTACATGTGCATATCCTGCCAAGGGATACTGTTCCATGAAGTAGACCAGTCGTTCAACATACTTCGGCTCCATAATGTCGTCTGAATCCAGCCTTACAACGTAGTCAGTTTCAGGTTGCGGCAGCAGCCAACTGTTATTTTCAGCTATACCACAATTTAATTGTTGCCGATAATAGTTAATCTGCCGATACTCTTGGCAAAGTTCAGCCATAACTTTAGGTGTATCGTCCGTACTGGCATCGTCAGCCACCCAGACTTCAACCCCAGGGTATGTCTGAGCGCAAGCACTTCTAACGGCCAGCGGAAGAAACGCGGCTTGATTAAATGTTGGAATGCATACGGCAACGGATGGTTTTGAAGACATAGAGTTACAACTTAAAGTCGGAAACGCGTCAACCTAGCGCTGCCGTCAAGCGATTCGTGATACGAGCCCACGTAAATTCTCTTTCATACAACGCCGCGGCGTTCGTTGACAACGCCGCCCTAAGGCCCGGTTCAGCGCCAACCTGCAAAACCGCATCGTTGAACGCCTGTTGATCTCCTACAGGGCTAAGCAAGTATGCGTTGTTGTTTTCCCGCTGCAAAAGAGTATCCGTATAAGGTCCGATTGTACCAACTGTTGGAAGGGCGTGCTGAATTCCGGCCATCATCGATCCTCTTCTCGTTGAAATTCCGTCTTTGAAAACTGATAAATAGATATCAATCGCCGAAAGATGTTTCGATACATCAGGCGCATCAAGCCTACCTGTTATAATCGTCGGCAAGTCGCCAAAACTAGAACGCACTTGATCTCCACCGGAGCCGATACAAAGAATTTGTACCATGTTGCCTGCCTTCTGCAACGAAAGCGAAGCCTCGTACATAGAATTAAACATTCTCGTATGATGCGCCTGTCCGAAAAAACCGAGCACGAGCGTGCTTTTTGGAATACCTAAGTGTTCTCTGGCCTGTTCCCTCGAAACTCCGGAGAAAGGTATGTTGGACCCCACCGGCAGATGCACCGCGGGCTTGCCTGGAAACCAACGTTGGAACCGATTTCTCCACAGCTCGATCGAGTAAAAGGTTACGTCTGCCGAATTACCGAGCGACCACAGTTGCCATCGTTGCCATGTAGTCATTATGGACGACTTCCAGCTTTCAAAAGGCATAAACGGCTCATGGACCATAAGGGCAAAACGTGTGCCAACGAAGCGTTTTCTAACCGCGTCCATAACTCGAGGAAGCTCAAGATTCATGCCACGCTTACCGTAGGAAAACGGATTATATTGCAGGATAATCCAATCTGGAACGTCTTCTGCTATGGCGTCGCAAATTCCCCAGTAGCTCTTTGGATTGTACGTGGAAAAGCAGCTTTTGATACAAACGTTGGGAATGGTCGTTGCATTTTTCTCAGATGTCAGGATCGTTACGGTGTGTGAATTGGCCAATTCCGAAGCTAGTAGAGCAGTATAGTCACCAATTCCATCCAGTCTCGGCGGAAGAGGCGGACACACTAAATAAATTTTCATTTTACTATGGCCTCAACCGTGAGCGCGACATATAGGCTTCGACATCGTCGGCGACTTCACTGCTGACGTTCGACCAATTTCTCTCCGCAACCGATTCCTTCGCGTTTTCGCCTAATTTTGTCCTAAGCGAAATGTCTAAGGCTGCTTCTTCAATCAAGGACGCCAGCTTAACCGAGTCCCCAGGGTGGTGTAAGAGTCCATTATATCTGTCCTTAATAAGATCTTTTTGGCCACAGCAATCAGTCGTCACACAACAACAACCTGCGGCCATTGCTTGCAGAAGAGCGAGCGGTTGGCCCTCGAAGTGGCTTGGAAGCACGAATAAATCGGCGTTATGCAATATTCCCGCTTCTTCCGACGGAGCGAACTTCGTTACAATTTCCAAAACGAGATTGTTGTGGACGGGCCATAATTCACGAATAACATCGGAGTCTACACCTGTACCTGCTAAGACCCACTTTACTCGCACTCCCCGATCTGCAAGTAGTTTTGCTGCCTCAATTAAGGTCGCAACTCCTTTTCGAGCAAGCCATGTGCCGAGAAACAGTACAACCAGTTGATCATTTTCATGGCTTTTCAATGTTGACGGGTACGGATCTACACCGTTTTTAAAGACGAAAATGTCTTCCGAACGCCGTCCAAACCGGGCCTGAACGAATGCCGCGTCCTCATGATTAATGAGTAAAAGTCGATTGGCCTTTCGCAAGGCTGCATCAGATTTGCTTAGACGCCAAAGAGGATAAAGAATTCTTGTTTTGAGCGAAACGCGACCATTGGGATAGCTTTGCATCGCAAGCTGTATGTCCCAACCCCTTCGCTCCACTCCGTGGCTGAACATCATAGTGGGAGCACTATCGCCAAGAAAGGCATGAGCAACAGGTTCGTGGATGAGAAAAAACANNAGGGCGAACACCGAGATTTTTATAAAATTTGAACGCTGCAGAAGGAAATAGCGAACTATGCTTGACCGGTCCAACTTCTGTCGATCCTATGTGAATAAACTCATAACCTCTGCGCTCAAACTCCGTTCTCCAGTGCCACGCTACTCTGCCCATTCCGGATTCTTTAGCAATGTGGGTGTCAGCAATATGTACTATAGTTCTTTTCATAGCTATAGCGAAACTACGACAACTAATTTTAGATCTGACATGTTTCGGCGCATTTCTTCGATTTTGCTGGCTAGGTCGCCTAGTGTCAGAAGGCTCATCGAGTTTAACATGATTTGTCGCCGATCATCTTAATTGAGATAGCGCTTTCGTAGATCTTTTCAAGGCGCGCACCGTGCTTTTCAGGGCTCCATTGGCTCGCCTTTTCCAATGCTCGGTCTCCCATTTGCTTCGCCATCGCCGGATCTGAAATAATTTGTTCCAAAGCTGACGCAAACGCGGTCACGTCTTTAGCCGGTATCAGTCGTCCCGTTTCCCCATCGGAAAGCCATTCGGAGATGCCTCCAACATTATAGGCTACCACTGGTTTCCGGACAAGCATTGCCTCGGGTCCAACCATTGGAAAGTTGTCAGGCCAAAGAGACGGAACGGCAACGACCGTGCTCACACGGCGATACTTGTTTATTTCTTCTGGGTTCATTGAACCCAGGAATTTGACACGGGAAGCGATACCGAGACTTTCAGCCAGTTCCTCGAGGTTGGCCTTCGTTGGGCCCTCTCCTATCATCCAAACGACATGGTTCTGCTTGATCATAGATGAAGCACGAAGAACCTGATCAGGGCCTTTAAAATCGGTCAACCGGCCGACATATAAAATCACCGGGACGTCTGGAGTTTCAACACGATCTTGTTTCTCGAAGCTGTCGTCCTCCAAACCAGCAATCGGAGGCTGCAGTACGGTTACCATTGACTTATCAAAACCATCTGCGGATAAGCGGCGTTTGATCCATCCGCTTGGGGCGATAATACACGCGCATTTAGCGAGGGTACGACGGAACAAATTGTCTTCGTACATGCTGCGCAGGAATGCCGGCACACTATACGGACGCCCATTTCCCAAATAGCCGCAACCGCATTTCATGTTTCCTGTTGTAAAGCAACCCGCGCCGATACTTCGGTCGCAGACGGAACGTTCCTTCCACATGTAACGACTGCTATTGGGACACAACGCCACGTGAGTCGTCGCAACTACCGGCAGCTCACTGATCAATTGTGAGAGCGCCGATGTCCTCGGCCATCCTTGAACATGCAAAACGTCAATATTAAAGTCTTTGACAAACGTACGAACCTTTTGCAGCGAAACCGGCAATTGACTAGGGTCGCTATAACTTCGTCTGTCGAAAAGGGGAGGCAGCACCAATTCCCCCGAATAAATTTCGCGGTCGATCTGCCATTTTTCTTCACTATGAAGCATGTAAACCTTGTGGCCGGCGTTTTTCAACGCGCTAGAGCCAAGATTCATTGACCGCTCCGATCCGCTGAGCCCTCGCGGATCTGGGTAGACGTTTAAGACATTCACTTTGATGCACCAGCCAGCATGCTGCGCATACGAGCACAATAAAGCGCTACATCCGCAGCGAAGGCGCGGGATGAAATGGTCTGAACCACATCTATTTGCTTTGTCCTAGCCAAGAGCACCAGTGCGGTTATAAAGCAGGCTAGATAGGAAGCAGTCGATGTTACCGCGGCCCCTACGATCCCAAAGGTTCTGAGCGACAATTCGAGACCGATTACGGTTACAAAAAAACCAGCCAGTTGCGCCCAGCTTGCATATGATCCTTTATTGATCGATTGCAGTCCGCTATGTAAAACCTCGGTGCCTGATACAAGGACGACACCAGGAAGAAGTATTCGAAGCGGAAACGCGGCGCCGTCAAACTTACCACCGTATACAAAATGCAGGAGGAAAGGAGCAGCAATACCGAATGCCGTCGCCATAAGCAACCCGCCGCTCACCACCGAACGGAGAGACTTAGCTATCATTGCCATGCCTTGCTCGCCGCCGGCGCGAGTTGCCGCAGGAAATATTACCAGCGTCAAACTTGCCAGCAGCGTAACAATGATCGAAGCCAAATTGGTCGCAACCGAATATAGTCCGATCTGGGATGCAGCCAGTACGGACGGCATGATCATAATATCCAGACGAGCGTTTGCCAATGCCCCAAATAGCGCCCCCTGAAGCTTTAAGCCGTAAACAAGTCCTTCTTTAAAGAGGCTCAAAGACGGAAGACCAATACCGTTGCTTTTTAAGAGCGAGCCCAGGGTCAGAAATGCAGAAACGCCGCCTGAAATTGCTGAGGCAGTCAAAGTGGTCGCAGGAGTTAGAAAATGAAAAAACCAGAACACAAGTATTCCGACTACATATAAAGCCGGTTGAAAAAGCCGCAGGAAGTTGGCAAAATTGAAGTTTTGGTGGCCTTTGACCAACCCATTTAGCATGTTTCCAAGCACGCCGAGATAAATGGTAACCATATACATCTTAGCGAGATGCACAGTATCGCGGCTTTGGTGTTTGAATGCAAGAGGGATTACCAGCT
>PLAD01000408.1 GCA_003134215.1 Armatimonadota bacterium | reverse complement strand
AGATCAGTAGCGACATTGCGACGATAAGGCTTCGGTTGGAAGCGCAACATCATTATGCTATCACGGTTCTGGCGTCATGCAAAGCGCTGTTTGAAAAATTGTTTTGGGTGTGCACTTCTATTTTGCGTTCCAAAAAAACCAGGCCGTTTCCGACCTGGTCTTCTCTGCTGCGATTGTAAGTTTATTATCAGTTCAAGCAGCGCTAAGCGTTAGCTGGTAAGTGTGATCGTTTGTTGCAGACATGTTGGCTTTGTATTGTAAAATGTCGTTGTCATTATGCCGATGCGACTATCAAACAAAGCTGTGAAAGATGCGACGGGGCGAGAGTGGGAAGAATGGTTCTCACTTCTCGACTCCGCCGGGGCGCGTGAGCTGTCTCACAAAGAACTCGTTCGGTGGATGATCGACTCAGGAACCCTTGATCTTTCATGGTGGACCCAGATGGTGGTTGTAGAATATGAACGGCATATCGGCCGACGGGCGGCAGGGCAGCAGGAGGGCGGAGAGTGGAATGCAAGCTGCAGCAAATCCTTTTCGCTCGACATCGACCAGGCGCTTGCGCTCTGGTTAACGGCAGTCGATGCCATTCAAAACTTTAACGGAAATGTATTAAACTCCGACCCCCGCCTCAGCAGCTCCGCCAAATGGCGCTATTGGCGCGCCGATTTTTCCGACGGCAGTTCAGTCTCCGTGAACATAGGATCCAAGGGTGAAAGCAAGTCGACCGTCGCTGTCGATCACGGCAAAATCGGCGACGACTCCTCCGCGGCGTGCTGGAAAGAATTTTGGCGTAACGTTCTGAACTCGCTCTAGCTCCGTTCACAGTTCCCATGGGCGTCGCCCACGTCATCGGCGTGTCCAGTGTTCCCGTCTCGGCGTTTTAGCCGGATCATCCTTGGTTCATTGTCCATTCTTCCACTGATGCTTGATGTCGGAGTTCCTATTCGCTTGCTGATTGCTCGGCGCCTGCTGTTGCCTTGGCGCTTGGAAGCTCCGCTGAGACGCTGGCCTGTACTGCTGCACCGCCGGTTGTGTCTGACGAGTCTGAAATTGGAGCTTCTGGGTGTTGGACGGCTGTTACCACTGCCGATGCGTAGCCGCCTGTGTTTGCTGTTGAATTGGACGGGTGAACACCGGTCGCGACGCCGGGAAAGCTTCGACATTGGTCTTCGGACTCTGATATTGCTTCACTGAACCGAGCGATACCTGCCTCCCGGATTGACGCGGGAAAGTCTGCACCCTGTATGCATGACTGAATCCGGAATTCGACCTGACCAATCGCGGCCCGGTTTGTTTGTGCTTTGGCTGCAATGTCCGACCCGCGGCCGACTGCCCTTCGTGGTGATCGTCGTTGTGATTGCTGCCGCCGTTGTTCTTGGACTGTTCGAGCAGCAGGAAGGCCGTGACAATGACCGGGACATACTGCACCAGGTTGTGGTCTTGTCTGGAATATTGCGGACCACTGTAGTCGGCGTATTGAGGATCGTAACCTTCATCTGAAGAGTAATGGTCATCGTAGTTCACCACGAATGGCTGGGACTGTTCCGACGAGCATTCTTGCTGCTGGTCTTGGTCTCCTCGATAATAATCGTTCTCGGGGTCGCCGTCATAGTTTCGGTAGTAGTCGCCGTTGTTGTCGACACATCGATTATAGCTGTCCCGCTGTTGATCGTAGTACAAAGGATAAACTGCTTCGGTTTCCGGATCTTGGTAGACTGGGTAAACATCGCCGTTGTTATCGCGCCCAGTTGCGTAATAGCTGCCGTAACGCTCTTCCAGATACGCATGGCCTTTACGCAGGACGATGTGAAGATATCGGTGACGGTGTTGCGATACAGTTTCGCTCTCGCCTGCCGACTCCACCGGCGCCGGCTGGGAGTGAATCTAGGTGACAAAACTCTGTCGGCCCTGTAGACCATTTTGTTCCCCGCACAGGATCTTTCGTCCGATAGTGAACTTTTATGCTTGCCTGTTAGTTGTACAAAGTGTCTGGGTATAGTCCGAATTAACCGGCAGCGCAATCGCGTAATCCGACCCGGGTTTTCAGAGAACTTAGAGAGGAAGGTCCTTCTGATGCCGCCCACAGCTACCAGGCTGCCGCTTCCGGTCGCCGCAGTTTCGCGAAAGTCTTTGTTAAAAAGCCGATATAGCGCCGTCAGGTCGTTTACTGAAAAGTTATGCTCGACCTTGGAGACGGAAGACTATGTCATCCAGTCGATGCCGGACTGCAGTCCAGCCAAATGGCATCTGGCGCACACGAGCTGGTTCTTCGAGACCTTCATTCTAAAGAAGCTGATTCCAGGCTATGTCTCGCTGCACCCAAAATACGATTTTCTCTTCAATTCCTACTACAACTCGATAGGAATTCGCCATTGTCGTCCTAAGCGCGGATTAATATCCCGCCCCACCGTAGAAGAGACTTACACTTATCGGCGCTACATCGATGAGCACGTGCATGCGTGGTTCGACTCCGTGTCGGAGGCAGAATTCGAAATGGTCGATTCGGTGGTTGAGCTCGGACTGCATCATGAACAGCAGCATCAAGAATTGATGGTGACGGATATTAAAAACGCGTTTGGATCCAATCCTCTCTATCCGGTCTTCAGACACCTTCCGCACGAATACGGAAAAAACGCCGCCCCACTCAACTGGATCCCGGTTGAAGAAGGAGTCTATAAATTCGGACATTATGGAGGTGGATTCGCTTTCGACAATGAAGGCCCGCGCCACAAACAGTACCTTCGTCCGTTCGGAATAGCGTCACGATTGATAACGAACGGCGAGTACATAGCGTTCATACACGATCGAGGTTACAAGCGCCCTGAACTATGGCTCTCGGAAGGATGGAGTACCGTACAAACCGAACAGTGGACTGCACCTCTTTATTGGTGGGAGCAGGAAAATGGCCATTATGACGAGTACACGCTGGGTGGGTTAAGGCCGGTCGACCCGGCGGAGCCGGTCGTCCACGTCAGTTATTTCGAAGCGGATGCCTACGCTAGATGGGCCGGCTGCCGGCTTCTCACTGAGTTCGAGTGGGAATACGCTGCCGAGACATCGCCGGTAGATGGTTCCTTCGCGGAAAGCGACCGCTTTCATCCAGTGGGTTCGCTTTCGGTAAGCCGGACGCCTTCGCAAATGTTCGGCGAGGTCTGGCAATGGACCAGGTCGCAGTACTCGCCGTATCCTGGATATAACCCGCCGGAGGGAGCTCTCGGAGAGTACAACGGCAAGTTCATGTGCAATCAGTTCGTACTCCGCGGCGGTTCCGTCGCAACTCCCATCGATCATATCCGTACTACTTACCGCAACTTTTTTCCGCCGGATGCAAGGTGGCAGTTTTCCGGCATCCGACTCGGAAAGGACATCGATTAATGGCTCCGCTGACCTTACAACGTACATCCGGACAGACTACGTCCGACGCCGGAATTCTCCTCCACGATCATGCGCCGACGCGGGTCGACTTCCTTCAAGACGTTATCGCAGGACTGTCCTTACCGGAAAAACAGCTGTCCTGTAAGTATTTCTATGACGAAGACGGCTCTCGGCTATTCGATCTGATCTGCGAAACCGACGAGTACTATCCGACAAGAACCGAGCTCTCCATCATGTGCGAGAAGCTGCCGGAAATGTCCCGTCAGATTGGTCCGGGCGCGCTTCTGGTTGAGTACGGCAGCGGCACCAGTTTGAAGACCAGGCTTCTTCTTTCGGAACTCGATGACCCAGCGGGGTATGTTCCTATCGACATCTGCCGCGAACACCTGGTCGATGCAGCGCAGCGCCTGAGTACGCTCTTTCCAGAACTGACAATTCTTCCCGTGTGCGGAGACTACACCAGCAGGCTGCAGCTACCCGAACCTCCTGATCGACCCCAGCGACGCGTCGTCTACTTCCCAGGCTCGACCATCGGCAATTTCTATCCGTCACAGGCGCACCAATTCCTTCTGCAGGCAGGGCAGATCTGCGGAGCAAATGGTGGAATGTTGGTCGGAGTCGATTTGCGTAAAGACACCGCAGTACTTAACGCGGCATACAACGACTCGGCTGGAGTTACCGCGCAGTTCAATATCAACCTGCTCCACCGGATTAACCGTGAGCTTGGCGGGGGTTTCGATGTGGAAAAGTTCGACCACTATGCACAATACAATGCGTTTCGCGGCCGAATCGAAATGCACCTGGTCAGCAGAGAATCGCAGTATGTCCGTATCGGCGACTCGGTTTTCACCTTCCTAAAGGAAGAGTCGATTCTAACAGAGTGCTCTTACAAATACGATATCGATGGATTTACGACGCTGGCCGAATTCGCCGGCTGGAGCGTCGGCCAGGTGTGGACTGATCCGGCCGGCTACTTTGCGCTATTCTATCTGCGCACGCGCTAAATTATCTGGTGATGAACCGACCGGCCGCAGCAACTAAACCGTCTTCCACCAATGCGACGGTGGTATCCGGCGTCTTAAGGCGCTTGACGGCTGCCCGGCGTAAATAGTAGAAGAAAAATGACGATCCGATTGCCGCAGCTGCGCCAAGTGCGGCGCCCAATGCGACATTGCAATCGTCATCCTGCGAGCAAATCGCTGCTCCAGAGACAGCACCTGAGAGGGTGCGTGCGATTAGCGGCGCAGGCTTGATACGGTCTGGGACCGATGGAAGCTTATCGCCAAGAAACTCGCCGACCGCGAGACCGCGCAGAATCAGCGGTGTCGCGCCGGTTTTGAAGAAGTGAACAAGCGTGCTGTCACGTGCAGATGGTTTCGACTTGGACAGCTCGATACTGACGAGGGCCGGCGCTGACATCGAGCGCATCCCAGCGATGATCCCGAGAACTGCGGCTTTAGCATAGCGAATTTTCATGATCGTTTTTTCGTTTCATCTCCCGGTTGTGGTTGTGGCATGCCGTGAGCCTTTGTCGGCATTTGATCGTGCTTGAACAGCGACCGATAGTTTATATCGTGAAAGAGCTTTGCTGTCACCGGAACCGGGCTGCTTGCCAGCCCCGATTTTCGAAAGAAGACAGCAAGAGCTGTTCCACCTATTGGTCCGACGAGGTAAATCCAGGCAGCCTGCCATATATGGGCAATATAGGCTGGCCCAATCCACCGCGCGGGGTTCATTCCGCAGCCCGAAACAGTCCCATCGAACAGCACCAAAAAAGGTATCAGCGCCAATAGCATAAACGGTGTCCAACGGGCGAGGCTTGAATGGCTGACAAAGTAAAAAATAGCCAGAGTCATTACGAAAGTGCAGGCAAACTCGCCTGAAAAAGCGGTGATGACACTGATATGAGCACCGGGCGCCATCGCAGCATACTTCACTTCACGTGCAAGCATTCCGAAAGCCGGCTTCGCAATCACGGCGCCCAGCAATCCGCCGGCCATCTGACTGCCGATATAGCCGATGGTATCCTTGATCCCCAGTTTTCCCAGCATCCAGAAGCCAAACGAAACTGCGGGGTTCAAATGTGCGCCGCTGAGCTTTCCAAAAGGCGAGATCGTAATCACCATTCCACAAAAAGCGATAATGAATCCAGTCAGAAGTAGCCTTGCGGGCATGGCACTTACCACCGCCGCGACCGGAGACCGGGCGGCTTGAACGATCGCCACAGCGCCCACAACTGCCATTACGAGCAGCGTTGTGCCGAGGAACTCGCAGGCATATTCTTCGTAATGCTTACCATGCAGCTTCCATTCATGGTACGCAAACTGCTGGACATCGTGGAGAGTGTTATGAACCCCCGTAAGCGGGTCGATTCGCAGTTCCGCCTCGCTGTCTTGTGGTTGATGGTTCATACGATATATTATTGACGGCTCTGTCTTGCTGTTGCTGTGATGCAATTGAATGAAATAGTACTTGGCGTTGCGTTATAAATGGCTGCTAGAACTAAAAAAAGCCCCGGTTTTCACCGAGGCTTGTTCATTATGGCTGCCGAGCAGCCAGAGCCGGAGCATTGTGTTCCGCGCCGTAGCCTGACGATCTCAGCAGGAGTTCGCTGGACAGCTCTGCCGGCTGGAGCGCATGTTCGAGTACTTCTCGCACATCGTCGACGAAGATGAAGTGCATTCCATCTCGCAGAGATTCCGGAATGTCTTCCAGCAAGTCCTTCTTATTGCGCTGCGGCAGAATCACCGTCTGTATTCCCGCCCGTTTCGCAGCAAGAACCTTCTCTTTGATACCGCCGACCGGCAGTACCTTCCCCGAGAGAGTCACCTCGCCGGTCATCGAGAGGAACGGCTTCAGCGGTCGGCCGGACAACAGCGAGGCGATCGCCGCGGTCATGGTCACACCTGCCGACGGACCATCCTTCGGAACCGCGCCGGCCGGCACATGGACGTGGATATCGTTCGTATTGTAGAAGTTCGGTTCGATACCGATCTCCTCGCCATGCGCTCTGACCCATGAAAGGGCTGTCTGCGCCGACTCACGCATTACGTCTCCTAGCTGTCCGGTAAGCTGCAAGTTTTTGCCGCCTTCCATCTTCAAGGCTTCGATAAAGACGATATCTCCTCCTACCGGTGTCCACACCATTCCTGTCGCAACGCCCGCCGTGTTGCCGCGCTCCTTGACCTCTTCATATTCGAACCGAGGGGCGCCGAGGAATTCAGCGACCTGCGCTCGATCGATAACGATCTTCACATCCGGTTCGGTCGAAAGTCGTAATGTCGTTTTTCGTGCAACCGCCGCAATCTGGCGTTCCAGGCTTCGGACACCCGCTTCACGCGTGTAACCTCTAATTAATGCGTGTACTCCTTCTTCAGTGAACTCAACCTGTTCCGATGTCAGGCCATGCTCACTCATCTGCTTTGGAGCAAGATGGTCCAGAGCAATCCTCGCCTTTTCCTCTTCGGTGTACCCAGCGATCTCGATTATCTCCATACGGTCACGCAGGGCCGGTTGGATCGTATCGAGGACGTTCGCAGTTGTGACGAAGAAGACACGGCCTAGATCGATCGTAACATCCAGGTAGTTATCCCTGAATGTGTTGTTTTGCTCAGGGTCGAGCACCTCCAGCAGCGCCGACGACGGATCGCCTCGAAAATCCGCTGCAACCTTGTCGATCTCATCGAGGACATACAGCGGATTGTTGGTCCCAGCCCGTTTCAAGCCCTGAATGATCTGGCCAGGCATCGCGCCGATATACGTTCTCCGATGGCCCCGGATCTCAGCCTCGTCACGGACTCCTCCAAGCGAGATCCTGACAAACTTCTTGCCCATTGCCCTTGCTATCGACTTTGCAATGCTGGTCTTGCCGACTCCCGGAGGCCCGACCAGGCACAAAATCGGCTGCCTGAGTTCGCCTTCCGGCTTAAACTTCCTCACCGACAGGTACTCAAGAATTCTCTCCTTGACCTTATCCAGACCGTACTGGTCCTCGTCCAGCACAGCCTTGACTTCAGGGATGTTCAAGTTGTCGTCTGTCGAAACAGCCCAAGGCATCGCAATCAGCCAGTCGATGTAAGTACGTGCGACTGTATACTCGGGAGAACCAGGCGACATTCGCTGCAAGCGGTCCAGCTCTCGGGTCGCCTCCTTGAGCGCGTCCTCAGGCATCTTAGCTTCTTCGATCTTGATGCGAAGCTCATCTACCTCGGCGCCGCGATCTTCGCCTTCGCCCAGTTCCTTCTGGATTGCCTTCAACTGCTCGCGCAGGTAATAGTCGCGCTGAGTCTTGTTGATTTCAGACGATACCTGGCTCTGCAGCTTACTGCCCAGCTCAAGTACCTGCATCTCACGATTCAAGATTGACATGACCTTGGTCATCCGACTCTTAAGGTCCAGCTCTTCCAATACCTCCTGCTTTTCGGCCGTCTGAATCGGCATGTGCGCCGCGATCAAGTCGGTCATATGGCTGGGATTGCTGATCGTCGTCGACAGAGCCGCAAGCTCGTCGGGAAGATTGGGTGAGAGCTGAATAATTCGTTGAAAGAGGTTGCCGATCTGTCGGCGCAGCGCCTCAACTTCGACTTCGTCTTCTTCGTTCAGCTGCACATTGTCTTCGATGACTCGCACCCGCGCCTTTAAGTACGGCTCTTCTTCGGTGATCTGTAGTATTTGCACCCGGGCGACGCCCTGGACAATCATCTTGATTCCATCGCCCGCCTTTGCCATCATGCGCACGACGACGGCGCAGCCGATTGGATAGATATCTTTGGCTGTCGGCTTCTCAACTGTTGAGTCACGCAAAGTGACCACACCGATTATGCGGCTGCCGCTTGCTACACCGTCATCGATTAGCTTGATACTGCCTTCCCTTGAGATGGCCAGCGGGCTGACCAGCACAGGAAAGACCACCATGTCGCGAAGCGGCAACAGGGCAAGTTCTTCCGGAATCTGCAGTGTCTGGTCCGTATCGCTGTGGCCGCCTTCCAGAATGGTCTCAACCGCCTGACCGATATCCTCCGCCTGATTCCCCGGCTGAGCATCAATCCGCTCTTCATTGTTATCTTGTAATTCGCTCATATATCCTGCCTCTCGCCGTTTTCGCCTGCGTTGTCCACGAATTCGGATTGGACCGTTTCAGCTTCTTTGCTGGATGGGTTGGCGTCCGAATCGATTGGAATGAGCCGAGTGGGCTTTTTGGTAGTATTAGCTAGCTTTGGGAGACTGATTGAGAGTATCCCGTCCTTATAATTCGCCGTTACCGCATCGCGATCGATGGGATCCGAATGAGGCAGTGTTATCGTCCTGCCGAACGGGCCGCAATAAATTTCCAGTTGGTGCGCGCTCAGACGACTGTTGCGTGACTTCTCCGCCTCACGGCGAACGCCGCTGATCGTCAGAGATCGATCGTCTGACGAAAGAGAAACCTGGACCTCTTCCGGCTTTACGCCTGCGATCTCAACCTTAACCAATACATGCGTGTCATTTTCATAGATATCCATCGAAGGATGCCAGAATCGGCCGCTGACAAGCGGAGAGTCGAAGAAGCCTCGAAAGACTTCATCGCTGATCTGAAGCATGTCACGTTCCATCTGCTTGATAATGTCTTTGTAATCTGTGAATTCCATGATCGTTCGCCTTTTTGGAGACAAGAGTAGGAAGCCTTGCAAAGCTTCGATATTTCCTCGCGTTAATTGAGTATGTGTTGCTCAATAAGTACAACGAGAAACCAACGCTATTGGTTCTNNACTACCTGCGTCAAGTATATTTATTCCCTTCTTGCCATATTTTTCCTTTGCGTGCTGTCGCCGAACACCGATGCATTTTCTGACGAGTCTTCAACTTCAAGCGCAGATGCGATTTTTACGGCCTTTAAAGTCGCCTCAGGCGGCGCAGCATGGGACGGCATCACAAATTTTGTCACCAGCAGTACTTTACAACAGGGCGGATTGGTCGGCAAAGACAAAAACTGGGAAGACGTGACAACCGGACGATACGCCGACCAGTACACCGTCGGCGGCGTCTCGGGGGCCGACGGATTTGACGGTGTCAGAAACTGGGTGGCCGATAATGGCGGAATTTCCAAATATCTCGACAGCAGCGAGGATACACGTACGGCGCAGACGAACGCCTACATGATTTCGATGGCATTTTGGTATCCAACCAGAAATTCCGGAGTCGTTACCGATGTCCGGAGCGTCACAAACGGCTCGAATTCCTATCGGGTTGTCACGATAAATCCCGACGCTGGGTTCCCGCTTGATCTCTGGTTCGACGACAACTCGCATCTGCTGGTGCGAACGGTGATACGGGGTTCACGCCAAACCGTAACAGCCAACCTGAGCGACTTCAGATCGATCGACGGTGTTGTCCTGCCGTACACCACGGTGATTTCTACTGGCGATCCGAAGTACAACCTCACCATCAACGTGACGCAGGAGCTGGTAAATCAGAATTTGTCGGCCGCAGTCTTCGCGAAACCGGCGCCCCCAGCGGCTGATTACACGATCGACGGCGGAGCTTGGCCGTTGACTGTTCCCTTCACTTATTCTTTGGGCGTCGTCTATGTACCGGTGAAAATTAACGGCAAAGGGCCGTTTCTCGCCATACTCGATACCGGAGGGCGCCTGGCATTCTCGCCCGACTTCGCGCATCAGAACAGCATTTCCTACTCCGGTAAGCTCCCTGGAACCGGTACCGGAGCACAGACCGTCAAAGCCGGTTTGGCCAAAATCTCGACGCTCACAATTGGCGACATCACCATCACTGGCCCCTCGGCGATTGTCTTGCCGATGCCGACTGAAAATCCGCTCATCGGAGCCGAGATCTTCAACCGATTCGCCGTCCACATCGATTTCGACAAGATGGTGCTCACCCTGTCTCCGCTAGCGTCTTTCAACTATACCGGCTCCGGTTATGTCGTACCATTCCGCTTTCACAACGACATTCCCGAGGTCGACGGCATACTCGACGGTATCCCCGGCGACTTCATGATCG
>PLAD01000380.1 GCA_003134215.1 Armatimonadota bacterium | reverse complement strand
CGCTATCGCACCGTTCGGAATGCTCGGTCTGGAGACATCGCTCGCCCTGATCATCACCCATCTGGTTGAACCGGGCATTTTGAGCCTTTCCGAAATCATTCGAAAAATGTCGTTTGCTCCGGCGGAAATCCTTAAAGTTTCGGGGGGGACGCTTACCCCGGGTCAACCGGCCGACGTAACCGTGTTCGACCCAAAAGAAAATTGGATTGTCGAACCGGCCCAGTTCAAGTCTAAATCACGAAACACGATGTTCGGCGGAACGGAACTTACCGGCAGATCAGTGCTGACAGTTGTCGGAGGCAGAGTAATAGAGTAATGAGCACGGCATATTTGGTTTTGGCCGACGGAACCACGTTCGAAGGCAAACACTTTGGGCATCCCGGAACGGCTATTGGCGAAGTGGTCTTCAACACGGGAATGACCGGTTACCAGGAGATTCTGACAGACCCGTCGTACGCCGGGCAGTTGGTGACCTTGACATTTCCTCTTATCGGTAACTACGGAGTCAACCAGACTGATTTCGAATCGGTTCGCGTCCAGGCGAGCAGCCTGATCATACACGAACTATGCGAGCTGCCGTCGTCGTGGAGAAGCAGCGCCACGTTAGACAGCTTCCTTGCAGAGAGCGAAGTAGTGGGAATTGCCGGAATTGATACACGTCACCTTACCCGATATCTGCGCGCTCGCGGCGTCACCATGGGCATCGTCTCGTCGGAGCATGAGCCGGATGTGCTGCTCAAGTTGCTCGGCGCCGCTTCGCGGTATGAGACTGTCAACTATGTGCAGCAGGTCAGCACCAACGCGCCCTATGTCTGGCCAAGCGATTCGGATGAACCAAGCTATAGAATCGCCCTGCTCGACTGCGGTGTCAAGTTCAATATTCTTCGCTCGCTAGCGGCGCTCAATGCCGAAGTCACAGTCTGGCCGTCGTGGAGTTCGGCGGAAGAGATCCTGGCAACCGATCCCGACGGTGTCTTCCTGTCTCCTGGACCCGGCGACCCCTCGCTGCTCGGGGATATCGTCAACAATGTCAATATGCTCATTCACGCAAAGCCGACCATGGGAATTTGCCTTGGGAACCAGTTGATCGGCTGCGCCTTCGGAGGGCATACGTTTAAGCTGCCATTCGGCCACCGCGGAAGCAACCACCCGGTCAAGGATTTAGAGTCCGGTCGCGTCATTATTACGTCGCAGAACCACGGCTATGCGCTCGCCGACAAGTTCACCGATCCCGGGATCGAGGTCTGGCAAATCAACCTGAACGACGGTACAGTGGAAGGCCTCAAGCACAAGACACTGCCGATATTTTCCATCCAGTACCATCCTGAAGCTTCTCCTGGGCCGACCGACTCGATCGGATATCTCGCTAAGTTCTTGAAGATGATCGACGACAACCGTAAATAGATGATTTGACGACTGTATTTTGTCGAAAGTTAACCTCAAAACAGCCGCATATGTCTCGACAGCGACATTAATCCTTTTGGTGCGGCTGATTCGCCTCGATGCCGACCCGCCTCCATGGCTTTCATGGAGCTCCGGGATCTACTCCGACGAAGGTATTTATGCTTCGGATGCTCGAAGTCTGGCACTTTTCGGATGTTGGGCGCCCGGCGACTTTCATTCAGCGATCATAGCTCCGCTGCACCATCTGCTTCTGTTAGGGGTATTCAAGGTTTTCGGGGTTTCATTGCTCACAGTGCGCGCGTTCGATGTCGTCTGTTCTCTCGTATCGCTGATTTTTTTCACGTTAGCTCTGCGTCGACAGTTCGACGACCGGTCCGCGTTCACCGGTCTTATTTTTCTCGGCCTGTCGCCGATTTACGTCTTCTACAATCGCCTTGGATTGATGGAGACCCCCACCGTCCTCCTTTTGACTGCGGCGCTTTACGCCTCGACTTTCGAAGAAGGAACCATCGCCGAAGGATTTCTACTGGCGCTCGCAGTCATCTACAAGCCGCTCGCATTGCTTTGCGTTCCTGCATTTTTCGTCGATCTAAAACAACACCCAAAGCAGGCTGCAGCACGGCTCTCGGTATTAGTCGCCGGTATTGCCGCGTACGCGCTGATCTGGCAGGCACCGCATCGAACGGCTCTAGCCAAGGCAAACCGCTATTATCTGCTGCACCAGTACCTTCCCCATTCCACGGCCGGCATAGTGCACGATTTGATCAGGTCACTTTTTATCGGAGAAGCGGACGGCGTTATCCCTTATCTGCTGCACACTGCGCCAGTTCTGATATGCCTCGCTGCTATCGCGCTTTTTCAGCAGTCGGCAAAAGATACTCGGACGCTTCGATTTCTCTGCTGGTTCGCTGTGCCGGCAACCGCTTTCTGCTTTATTTCCTATGCACCAAGTCGGTACTTCGTGCTCTTTTTGCCCGGACTCGCAGGAGCCGCGGCAATATCAGTGAACCAGTTAGACATGATATGGAGAAGAACTATCGTGTCGGCGTTCGTCGCGCTTTCGTTGTTGACGATCGCTTTATCGCTGCAGTCGGCAACTTATGAAATCGAACGCGGCGGCAAATTGCTCAGAACGACCCTTCCTGCGGGAACAACAATTGTCGGCCAGTACGCCCCGGAGCTCGCATTAAGCAATTGTTTCCGAGCAATGTATGTACAGCCAAAGCTTGCCAACAGCGTCGGATTTCTTGGTTCTGGTATGATTTTGATAACACGATCGCCCTTCTGGGACAACTACTGGAGCGATAGGGAAGACGGAAAATTGACACCGACGCCGCAGTTCAGTCTCAGCTTGCCGAAAAGTCAGTCGGTCGACTTTTATCCGGCCCCGGCCTCAGGCGAAAGCTCTTCACGCCTTTGAAATTCGCATTCATCATGTCCGAAGAAGTTGGCCTTCGCACGCAGTACTTGAACTGGAAGCACAACTTTCCAACGGACCTCGGTATCGAACCACATTGGATCACGATTACGTTCCATCAAAAAGGCGGCTGGATCGAAAGCCTGCCGGGTCTGCCGCATTTTGTCAAGACGAGAATCCGGGCTGCTCTTGAAGTTCGGGAAGGACTGAGGCACGGACCGTTCGATGCTACGTTTGTCGCCGTTCACTCAGCACTGGCCACCTTGCCAAATTACGTCCGGAGTCATGCTTGCTTTGCGACCCTCGATGTCACGCCGAAGCAGCTATTTGATTTTGGAGACGCTTACGGAAAGTACCCGAGCAAAATCGCCGCGATCGAAGCCTATAAGCACAGGTCGCGTGAATCCAACTACCGGGCCTATCGAGGTCTTTTTCCCTGGTCGCATTGGGCGGCTGAATCGCTTAAAGCAGATTACGGTGTCGACGAAGCAAAGATTCATGTCATTCCCCCCGGAGTAGACACCGAGCAGTGGAAGCCTCCCGCTTCACGTCCTGAAAGTGGGATAGTGAACCTTCTTTTTGTCGGAGGCGACTTCGAGCGCAAGGGCGGCCTATTGCTGCTGGAATGGGCTAAAACTACTC
>PLAD01000258.1 GCA_003134215.1 Armatimonadota bacterium | reverse complement strand
AGATAAATTGACCGCAGCTTTTCCTTGGTAACCGCAGCCGTACCGCCGGAATAGTAATAGGAGGCTGCCCTGCCCGTACTGTAGGTACCCGCGTAGGCCACGACGGCCTTAACCGCGACTCCTACGCCGCCTGGGACGACTCCCAGCAGTTCACGTGCAACCGCACGCCAACCGAATGCGCTGCCGATGACCGGGAGAAGTTCCTTAATTCGCGCTTTCGCATCGGGAGATCGTCCGTAACAAGTGGCTACTTCCAATAGTAAAAGTATCTGATTATTTGTCAGAACGTAGATGTCTCCAGCGGCAGCTGCGGGCAGAAGCCAATCGGTGAGCGGGATCACCCCCGGCAGCGCGGAGATTGCAGCCGTGCGTGCATTCTCGACAGCGCGCTCGTGTGAGAGCATATTGGCTACCGGCACACGAAACGCAGGGAACTTCGCAGCGAGCGCAATACGCCTCTCGGCATGGCGGATGACAATTGCCGACAACGCCCTGTTAAAGTCGGCAGAAGACAAGTCAATCAGTTTGACAGCGTCAAGGATGATCTGTCCTTCACGATCCTCGATTGGCTGCCCATGGTGGATTCGAACAGCATCGGCCGCCGAGCCGAGGCGAGAACAAAGCTGCTCGAACGAGGCCTGTTCGCCGATCACCGCCAGTGATACCGGCAGGGCAGCTAATCTAACGAGGCTGGAAGTATCAGCCCCGCGGACGATATTCCACAGGCTAAACGCGCTTTTGATTTTCTTTAACATAGTTGCTCGACGAACAAGACCACTCTAAGACTGGATAAGCAGATCCTTTGTCAAACCCAGACGTTTGGCGAAATTCTCCTCGCCGGCAATTGCGGGAGACGCTCCTGAGGTAATGACCGGGTTGGCAAGGGTAACCCAGGAACGGCATCCGCCGTACTCTCGGTTGTAAGGGACGAGATGAGGCTGTGCGAGCCTGTATGCTCTGAGCAGCAGGACAAAGACTGGTTTGTAGGGCTCCCAGTCGTAACGGCCGTCGATAAACTGTCTGCTCCATATGTGCTGCGGCATCATATTGGTCAAGTTTTCGCGTTTGTCGACGCGTATCACATCGGCGACTTGGCAGGCGCATTCGATTCGAAGATGCTCTCTGTCCGGCCGGCGCGCTTCCTCTTCACGCAGCCACGGCACGAAGCAAGGCTGGACATCTCCAAGTCTTTCAGTTTCATGTTCGTGAGTCGGCAGGATCAGAAATTCCTGGGCACGCAAGTCGAAGTCACCGGTTTCTTCAGCAATTCCGCCCTTTCGCACAATCATGATCTGATGCTGTTCAAGGAGCGACCTCTGAACCACGGCCCATTCTTTCAAAGCGATGCCAATTTCATCTTTGAGCATACGGCGAGTATACCCAGCGCCGCCCCCGAGGGCAAACCCGCAGAAGGTATACTAAACAGTCGTTACCGATCAACATCTCAACTGCGACCAATGCCGGTAATGCTCATCAATCTGTTCAGGAGATACCTAATTTTGTTGTATCGCAACTTCGGGTCGACGGATCTTAAAGCCTCAATAGTTGGCTTTGGCGTATGGACTGTCAGCACAACGATGTGGGGGGTTACTGATCACGAGATCAGACTGTCACTGCTGAGACGGGCGTACGAACTGGGCATCACTTTCTATGACACAGCAGATGTCTACGGTGACGGCGTCGGCGAAACTATCATGGCAGAGGCGCTCGGGGCTGAGCGCTCGAACATAACCATTGCTACAAAGTTCGGCTATGACTTCTACAACTATCCAGGTGTTCAACCGGGACAGCGTGAGCGACCCCACGACTGGTCAAAGTCGTTTATCCAAACCGCTTGTGAAAAGAGCCTCAAGCGACTCGAAACCGATTATATCGACCTCTATCAAATGCATAACCCTCGGATCGACGATATACGCAATGACGAAGTTTTCGAAACTCTGGAGGAACTGAAGTCCGCTGGTAAGATCAGGCATTACGGAGTTGCGCTGGGCCCGGCGATCGACATACGGCAGTCTACGGAAGGCGTCGCAGCGTTCGAAGAGCGAGATGTGTCGAGTGTGCAGATCATCTTCAACCTTTTGGAGCAGTTTCTAGGGCCTGATGTATTTAATGCGGCAAAAAAGAGCCATGGCGGAGTCATGTGCCGTGTGCCCCACGCGTCAGGTTTGCTCGAAGGCTCTTATACAACCGAGACCACATTTGCAGCAAATGATCATCGCCAGTTTCGGGTCAAGACAAGTGAGGCTCGCCGAGAGTGGCTGGATGTCGGTCTACAGAAAGTAGAAAAGCTCAACTTTCTCACCAAGGACGCAGGAAGAACGATAGGACAGGCCGCCCTTCAGTACATCTGGTCAGAACCGACTATGACGTCGGCGATCCCAAACATTTACGAGCTTTCGCAGTTGGAAGAGTTCGCTGCAGCCGCCGACGCCCCCGCTCTGACAGCCGATGAGGTGACCCAGATCATGGAGTTGTACAACAATAATTTCCACCTCTCGACCGAGCCGGTCGGAGCGGCATAGTGATTGCTGACGATTCGGAAGCGTCTCTTTCCTGGCTCAGGTCTCTTCCAAACCCGCGACCTTTAGTATGGCGAAGCTACATTTATCGGCGCAGGTTGTGGTACGGGTTTCTTTGTCTATCGGTTCTGCTGGTTGCGGTCGGCATACCGCTCTATTACGGCCTGCAGCAAATGGCCGAAACAACAACGCTTGAAAAACTTCGACCCAACCAGATCGCGCTCTATTTGGGAGCAATGGTTGTTGTCTCATACGTTCTGTTTGTACACTCCCTTTTCAAGCAGTACGACGATCTCAAATGGCTCGGGCAGCGCGGCACGTTGACCGAAGCGAATATCCAAGCTGTCTTTCGAAATCACCGGAAACTGATTGTCGGTTACAGATTTTACGACGACCAGGGACGTGAAAGGGAGCGAGAGGCAGTGATCGATATCGATCCGGAACATCCTCTTCAGCCGCTCAAAGCCGGGATGGTCGTTCCGCTGCTTTACGACCCGCTGCGCTCGGAACATAGAAACTACCTTTGGGCCGAGGCATCCATCTATTTGACGTCGCCTCATCAGGCGTCGAGGACCTGAGCGGGAACTGTAGAACGGCAGTATAAATACCGATACTATTCATTATGAAAGTGTTGGTTGTTACGGCTAAGATTTCACCGCTTGCAAACATGGTGGAAGATCTTGGGCACGACGTGATTACGGTTGAAAAACCGTATGAAGCAATGTCGAAACTTTCAACCGACTATTTTCCCCTCGTTTTAATCGAAACTCCGCCTGATTCCGAAGATTTTCTTGAGCTCTGCCGATCGGTTCGGAAGCTCGAAAGTCTACGTTACATCTATATAATTGTATCGACGGCAACATCTGCATCTGAATTCCGCAAAAAGTGTTTGGAAGCTGGAGCTGATGATCTCCTGGCTGATCCAGCAACGAACGCCGAATTGACGGCTAAACTAAGGGTTGCATCTAACATTCTCGAAATTCAAAATCACGTTACTCCCACAGGTACGCCGCCGCCGGACACCGGTCCGATCAACCGTCTTGAGCCGCTCGGCTCCATTCTGGTCACGCTGGGAATTATCGACGCCGATATTCTGCGGTCCGCTCTTGCAGAACAGGCTCGAACAGGTGAACGCCTGGGCAAGATCCTGCAAACAAATGGCTGGGCCAACGAGGAGCACATCACCAGGGCCCGCAGTGTTCAGTTGGAAGTGCCTTACTGCAATGTCATGGAGGAAGAGACAGATCCGTTTATTCTCTCTCATGTGCCGTACGACACGGCCAAACGATACCAACTGTTACCTCTGCCCAATGAACAGAATGACCCGAGCCGCCTTCGCGTCGCTATGGCTAATCCAGGCGATATCGAGGCAATCGATCTATTGCGCCACAGACTCAAGGTACGGATCGAACCGATGCTTTCGAGTGTTTCCGGAATTCGCGCAGCTATCGAGAAGGCCTACCGCTACGCAGAGAGCTCGTCAGAACATGAAACGCTAAAAGGCCATACGGATGACAGCGAAACGCTGGATGACGACACTGAAGATATCGGCGGCGGGAACATGGATGTCGCCGAACAAATTCGAAGAGGCGATGAGGCTCCGGTAGTCGCTTTCGTCAACTCACTTCTGTCCGACGCGATTCGCCGCCGTGCTTCTGACATTCATATCGAAGCTCGGAAGAAGGACTTCCAGATCCTTTACCGGATGGACGGGCACCTTCAACCTGTGCGAACAGCGCCTAAACAGTTCTTCGCCCCAACGATCTCCCGAATAAAAATTATGTCGGAGATGGATATATCCGAGCGTAGATTGCCGCAGGACGGACGAATTTCGGTAAAAATAGAGGACAAGCCGGTCGATCTTCGTGTTTCGACACTTCCAACTCAGTTTGGAGAGCGCGTGGTTCTACGAATTTTGGATCGGAGCGGTGGAAACCTTAATTTGAGCCACGTCGGCATGTCCGATGACGACATGTCGAAGTTTAAGGCTCTGCTGCGTCAGCCGCACGGATTGGTGCTCGTAACCGGTCCCACCGGGTCGGGAAAGACGACAACGCTTTATGCCGCGCTTAATGCAATCAAGGAAATGGCGCTTGTCGGCGGATCGGGTCGGCGGAATATCATCACTTGCGAGGACCCTATCGAATACGAACTTGAAGGTATTAGTCAGTCTGCGGTTCACGAAAAAGCGGGATTGACCTTCGCTAAACAGCTCCGAGCAATACTGCGACAGGACCCCGATGTGGTCCTGGTCGGAGAGATTCGCGATGCCGAAACAGCCGAAATAGCCTTCCGCGCATCGCTCACCGGACACCTTGTACTCAGCACCCTGCACTGCAACGAGGCAGCAGGTGCAATCAGTCGTCTAATGGATATCGGCCTTCCACCTTACCTCATCGCATCTGCTCTTAGCGGGGTGATTGCTCAGCGCCTGACACGCCGACTGTGTCAGAAGTGCCGAGAAAAATATCGGCCCGAAGACCACCTTTTGGAGCATATTGCGGGCATTACGGACGCAACCGAATTTTATAGGCCTACCGGTTGTGTAGAATGCGATGGAACGGGGACCAGGGGGCGAACATCGGTTCATGAGATTATGCTGGTGGACATGGATATCCGCCGACTCATTAAGGATTGTGCAGATACCAGTACGGTCAGGCGCTCTGCCATCGCATCGGGCATGACCACCCTTATTAGTTCCGGTCTGCACAAGGCAGCGACCGGAGAAGCGGGCCTCGAGGAAGNNGAAGACGACGAACCGTCTTCGACGTTAACGAAAAAAGCCGCCTGATTCGGCAAATCTGAAGAGCATTTACAAGTCACGCAGAGTAAACCCTCCTGTGCGGGTAAACTGATGGTAAGATGCCGTACTCGCGATCATCCAGTCCATTCGAACAAGCGGGAAGTTATATGCGTCGGAGTCAGATTCCTGTCACGCTTTCGCTTATTGCCGTCTGTGCCCTTCTCTTCCTAATCGATTTTTTCAGCCGCCACATGCTGGCGTTAAGTCCCTATTTCGACTTTAAAACGCCGTTTCTTACCCCGCTTGCACTGATATCGATGTTTGCCTATCCGCTCCTGAACCCCGACTTCCTTACGGTTGTGTTTGCGTCGTTATGGCTGTTCTGGGTCGGCGGAAGTCTTGAACGTTCCTGGGGAAGCGCCCGATTCGCTCTTTTCTTCTTCGGCATCACGGCAGCTAGTGGAATAGGAGTCTATTTTGGCAGCTTGCTGATGCACGAGGAGGGTTCATTCCTTCGCGGAGGACTCTGGCTTCCGGTGACGTCATTGACAGTCGCTTGGGCAACGATAAACCCGCTGCAGACAGTCATGCTTTATGGGATTGTCCCGATTCAGGCACGGTGGATCGCGTTGTTCGAAGTTGGCGTTATCTACTTCGTCTACTACGAAGGAGAGTCTGTTCTGGGCTTGTTCGCATTGACAGGGGCGCTGGCAGCGTACCTGATAGTCAAGATCGGCCTTATGTCGTCCCCGTCTTACCGCAGTTCCGGACCTGACCTGAGGATCGTCAATGGAGGCCAAAATCGGAGACGACCACTGGATGATGCAGGCACGAAAACTTCCCTGAACCCGATGGACAGATATCGCGCATGGCAGCAGCGGAGAAAGTTGGCGAAACTGCTGCAAAAGAGTGGGTTTACCGATCGTGACGAAGACCAGCCTCGCCGCTGATTTGTAGAACAAGCCCGCCAGCGGCTAACCGCTCACACATGCTGGATGTTTTCAAGGAATGAAATAAGAAATCTGTAGCTTCCAGGACAATAATCCAATGATGAATTTATTGAGGTTCTCCTCTGCCGTGCTAGTGGCGGCTATGCTGACACTGTGTGTCCAGCCGGCCCAGTGCCAGACAGACGCAGTTGCGGCAACCCCGACTACATACTATCGAGACGATGCAGGACACGACGGCTATAGTCCCACGAAGCTTCCTCCTATACTTTCGGTTCTGTGGCAGAACACGCTTCCGGGGATTACCACTGCATACTCTACACCAACCATGTCGGACGGTGTGATATATCTCGGAGCCGGCGGCCACGTCTACGCGCTAAATGCCAATGACGGCTCGATCAAATGGCAATACCCGGCGGACGGTTCGGCTTCAGCCGGCGAGTTCGATTCTCCTGCGACAGTCGCCGACGGCAAAGTTTTTGTCGGTTCAAACTCGAATCTCTCGGTCTTCGACGAAGCGTCGGGCTCTCTGCTCTGGCAGGTGAATACAACCGGATACAACGTTTCCGCTCCTCTTGTTGAAAACGGAAATGTATTCTTCGGTTCGAGCGACAAGCATCTTTACGCGATCAAAGAGGCTGACCAACAGCCGCTGTGGGGCGGTGTGTTCAGAACCGGCGGCCCGGTGTTTTCATCTCCCTGCGTAGGAGAAGGAATGCTCTGGTTCAGCGACGGCGATGGCGGCCTTTACGGTGTCAAAGAGAATACCGGCGCACTTCAATGGACATTTCTGCCCAACGGCGGCGTATCGGCGGGCAGCCCAGTCTACCGAAACGGAATAGTTTACGCCAGTTCAGGTACCGATGTGATATCGCTATTCTTTCGTTCGGGCGCTCTCAAAGATTCCTTTCAACTACCGTCAATCATTACTGGACCGCCGACGATCGACGACACAAATATATTCGTGAGCACATCGGACTCCGATATCTATTGTTTGTCACTTCGCGGTGCAACTGTTTGGAAAACGCATCTTCAGGATGTAGTCACTGTCCCAATGCAGATTACTGACAGCTACCTCTATGCGGAAAGCCGCAGCGGCGTACTGTACGCGATCGATCCGAGCAACGGAAAAATAGTTTGGAGCTACGCGCTGCAGCAGGCAATTGTCGAACCGGGAGATACATCGGGGATAACCAAAGATACGATGCCGCAGGCGCGGTCCAATGCCGGCTTTATCGTTCAAAACGGGAAATTGATAATTTTCTGCAACGACGGTACCGTGACAGCCTTCAGCGGAACAGCTCCCGACCATATAGCGCCTCAGGCGCTGGCGCTGAATCCGCAGCCGGACTCCACCGTCGCGGGTGCAAATCTACAGTTCCAAATATTCGTTACCGATATCGGTTCCGGCATCGACCCGTCAACTGTATCTCTTAAAATTGACGGCGCTCAGGTGCCTGTGACTTACGACCCGACTGACAGTATGGTGTCGCTGCAGCTTGATAAGTCAAAGAACAACTCAATTGGACGCATTGTATTGCCGACGCTGCCTGACGGGCAGCGAACGGCGGAGCTTAACATCGCGGACTGGCGTGGAAATACCCTCGACAAAAAGTGGTCGTTTACTGTCGACAATACACTGGATCCAGAGGGATCGCCGCCTCCGTCTCCGATACAATCGAACACATTCAATCAACTCGGCGCCGCCCCGGGCAGCCCAAGTTCTGCAGGCTCGATAACGTATTCCGGGCCGACAACCCCGAACTCCGACACTGCACCTGCAAGTGGCTCCGCCGGCTCGTCCTCGGGCGGCATCCCGGCCCCAATCCACAATTTGCCTCCGACACCACCTCCCGGCGGAGGAGGCGGCGGAAATTCCAGCTTCCCACCGCCCCCGCCTATTTAACAGCCCTTTAGAGCTGCCAAAATATTTTGGTTTCGGTTTGCCGCTTTTGCGAAGTTGATTCGAGTATCCAGTTATGGATGCAAACACGAACGACTTACGCTCAGCTTGGCTGGCACTAATATCGGCCGAAATTCCTCCCCAGCGACTAAACCCGCTGATTGAGGCCTACGACTTTAACCCGGCAAATTTGCTGGCGGACGATGAGAAGCAATGGGCGCATTACGCTCCGGCATTGAGCCCGCGCAATATCGAGAAGCTCTCAGAAGTCCGCCGCCTCGATCAGTCCCAAGGGATGGAAAGTCTCGATCGGCGCGACATTCAGATAATCACCCTTCAAGACGCGCTCTATCCGCGCAACCTTCGCTCCCTTCCTGACTCCCCGCCTGCGCTATTCGTCCGTGGAACTCTGGCAGCAGATGATCGATTTTCCGTCGCAATCGTTGGAAGTCGCCGAGCTACGTCTTATGGTCTCGCAATTGCGGAACAGTTTTCCAGCGAACTGGTCAGCCGCGGGCTGACAGTAGTCTCCGGCGGAGCCCGCGGCATCGACACGCATGCACATCGCGGCGCGCTGGAGGCAGGCGGAAGAACCACTGCGTTCGTCGGCTGCGGCCTCGATGTCTCTTATCCCGCCGAAAATCGTTCGCTCTACGATTTGATGATCAAGTCAGGCCAGGGAGCGGTTATGAGCGAGTTTGTGCCCGGCACGACTCCCGAACCGTGGCGATTTCCTGCAAGGAACAGATTAATCAGCGGCATGGCGCTTGGGGTAATCGTTATCGAGTCTCCCATCGATTCAGGTGCGATGATCACGGCAACCGATGCATCGGCACAGGGGCGTGAAGTTTTCGCCGTTCCAGGTCCGATTGGATCAGGCCGCAGTTCCGGCTGCCACAAACTAATACAGGAAGGCGCAAAGCTCATTGAAAGCCCAGAAGACATCTTCCTGGAACTCGGCCTTCTGCCAATGCACATGGACCGTCCCACAGAAACGTACCGCCCCACACCAAACGACCACACCACCCGACAGTT
>PLAD01000393.1 GCA_003134215.1 Armatimonadota bacterium | reverse complement strand
TTTTACGACGCTTATCATTCTCCAAACCCTGAATCTAGAATCTTCGCCCAACAACTCGTCGCGTCCGTTAACATATACAAGTTGCGAAATAGGACTCAGAGGCTCGTTCACAGTCGCGATTAGCTTGGCACGTGATGCGTCGTAAAACTTGAGGTCATTGCTGTCAGTGGACGAGACAACGACTGTTCGATTTCTGTTGCAAAATGCGGCGCTAAAAATAAACCCCGGTCCCCTGCTCCATTTTGATAAAATTCGCATCTGGTTGATGGATACGAGGTAACAATTGCCGGTCGTCGTTCCAACGATAACAGACATATGGTCGCTAGAAATTCCCACACACGAGATCGAATGAATGTCCGGCTTTAAATCAAAAGCGGTTACCGTGCCGCTCGCAACTCGTACTATCTCGACTTTCTCTGGCAGACNNTCACTGCGGCCAACAAAAGTCAGTCCGTGATAAGTTCTCGAGTGAACGATGAGGTCAGTATCTCTGTCAACATAGGTCGGATTGACGGCGTATGGAGTCTGCAGTTCTTTGCCCGTTTTAACGTTCCAGACATGAACTGCATCCCAGCTTTCAGCCGCAACGTAGCGGCAGTCGTCCGATAGAGCGATTGAGTCCACAACTTCTTTGAAGGTGACAATTTTCGATAAGTGTCGCGTAGCAAGGTTTAAAACGCCGATTATGGGATATTCACAGACAGCCAGCTGCGTTCCGGTCCCATTTAACGCGAAGCAACGCACAGGCTGTGAAGTCAGTGTCTCAGTGTCCGGAGGGTGGGCCGCCCTTGCAGTGACGCGTTTGCCTGCAACAGTCACGACAAGTAAGATGGATAAGGCAGAAACCGTGATCCGTAATTTTAGGCTTTTCATTGTTAATCTTCGTCGGTGCTAGGTGTGCAGCTTCCATAGCAGACATTCGCCCACTCAGCGTCTGTTGATTGTGTTTGTAAAATGGGTGTTCAATTTCACTCATTCTACCCCGCCGCCACGGTCGCTTTATTCAGCGCCGACGATAACGCAGAGCACGTCGCAATCGCCGTCAATTCCGTCCGCAACGTTCAATCCGGTTGGCGAGTGGATGCAGAATGACGGAAAGCGGCGTTTCATTTTCCACAGCGAAAACTGGGCTACCGGTGAGATAGTCGAGATTTACACGAGGCATGGGCGTGGGTGGAATGCTTGGCAAACCAGCGTCAGCACTGCCGAGCGTCTCGATCTGAACGGTTTGGCCTGGGATGGTAGCACTTACTGGGTCCAAAACGGCAACGACATTCGCACTTCCTTTGCAGCGACCCACTTGGACTTGCCTCCCTCGTATTACAGCGTCGGATACACCTTTACCATTGTCTCGAACGATAAGCTCGTTTGTAAGAGCGTCGATAAATATATCAGCAAGTATGACGAAACCGGCACCAATACTGTTGGGGTGCTTATGCGCCAGGAAGACCCGCCACGAGCGATTTACCTCATTAGAACCGGACGATAGCGAAAGGGCGAGGCGATTGTCCGATTGGGATTGATGGCCATTAAGCATTACCCGACCGTCGCTGCCGCCCCCAACACGGTGTCGAACAGCGACCTTACGTACGTGTTCTTGTCATCGACCTGAAACAGCACGTTGCGGCGCTCGAACTCGGCCTTCTCATCTGCCCACCATCCCACGGCCTTAAACGGTGTTGTTGACACAATGAAGGAATTGAGCACAACGCTCGGATCGTTCAAGCGGGTTTCCAAGTCTTTGATGGTTTGGCTGAATAGGATCTTTGGATCGGTTAAACCTGCCAGATTGCGGATGCCTTTTGGGTCGATGAAGGTGACGAACTGCCGATTTCCCTCGACGACCCATAGAATGAAGTCGGGGTAGAAGTTACCGGCCTCGAAGAATCCGATACCACGGCCACGGCTCATGTTGCGGAGCAGGTACATTTCACGCCCCTGGAAGACGGCTCGGTTGGCTTCGTAGTACTTACGCAGGTCCTCGACGAAATCTCGCTCTCCGGCATTCAATGGAACCGGAGTTATATCGAAGACCCTGTTCTTTAGGTGAAGCAGTGGCCGGTACAGGTGGCGAGAGAAGCCGACCGCAACAAGATCACCGAATGACCAGCCGTCCTCACGAAGGCGACCAGAATTGATGAGTTCTTTCAAGTCCTTCAGTTTGACGACCACTTCTTCCCGTTCTTGGTCAACGGCAATTCGGTATTGCTTGATGAAGTTCGGATCGTCCTCGTTTATCTCTCGGTATTTGGTATGGGGCCGCTCGAACTCGGCCTTGCGATACAGGTAGAGGCGTTCGACATACTTCTTGAGAAGCGCTACCGCGATCTCCTGCCAGCGGCGGACTCTTGCAAATTCGGTGAATTCAAGTTCGGCGGCTGGGATATAGAGGGTGTACCAGTCGCTGCGCTCTAACAGCTCAGTGATGGCTTCGCTGGGCAGGTTGAGGTTGTACCACGATCGTTCCGCCTTGAAGCGCTGCAACTCAAACCAAATCTCATCGAGGTTGAAGAACGCTGTATGCGTCGGTGTCAGGCTGTGCGTTTCAAGCTCGATCACATCGGCTTGGTTGCCCGCGCCTTTGCTCTGACGGGCCTGGATCTTCGGATACCAGTTTAACGAAACCATTCCGAGTCCGTTTGGAACGTATTGGAGTGTCGGCTTTGGTCCCTGGCGCTTGAAGTCGACATCCTTCGGAACATCCAGCACTTTCAGTTTCTTCGTCCCGAGCGTGCTTACGACCGGAAGCTCAAAAATGTCCTCGGCGTCGCCTTGCGGAACGCCTTCTTCCTCGAGCATTTCTTTGAACTGAGCCATGTAGTCCGCCCGGACGCCGAACACGTTCAGCGTTTCAAGGAATCGGAGCGACTTCGGCGGACGCGGGTTCAAATCAAGCATCGAAGAGCGCTTAAGGCTCAACTCATAGCCGCGAAGACGAACGCCGCGCCCGAAAAGCTGGATAATCTGTGAGCCTTCCGACCTACCGATGTTCATCAGGCCCATTGTCGAAACACGCCAGCTGCTCCATCCTTCGGTGAACTTATGGGACCCTATTAGCACGTTGACGTTCGAATTCTTATCATTCAGACGATCAAACACCGACGCCGTAAACGGTCGTTCCGCCGTCAAAAGGCCGGATCGTTCACAAAGGTCTTTGAGCTTTGGTGCATCGCCGACGTTGATGACGCCGAACGGTTCGTTGTCGCCGACATGCAGCGTCAATTCGCCGTCTGAGCCCTTGAGCAGATCGACGTGCAGTGCCGCCTTGAACGGGGCATTGAAGAGAAGTTGCAGGATTCCCGCAAAGGCTTCGTCCGGAGTGATCCTGAGGCTATTGAGATATTCGAACGATCCGCTCCCGAACACCGGTCGGCCTTTTTGGTCCAGCATGCTCCCGTCGTAATCGAGCAGTCTTCGCAACCGGCTAATCGTCGCACCACGTTCGTTCACGATGAACTCCGCAAAAAACAGCAACACCTCGGTGACATCCGAGACTTCACGTCCATCCTTCGTTCTAACAGCGTTGACGCTGCCGCCGACAAAAATTGCGAGCGGTTTAGCAAGTTGGAATTTAGCGAATTCGCCGCCCTTGTCGTGGAATAGCCGTAGCTGCTGGTAGAACGACAGCAGACTGGCAGTCAGGTACAGGGCGCGTATTTGAACATCGTGGTCGTCTGCGAGGTTCAGGATTCGATAATCCTTACCGAAGCCGTCGCGATAGAAATACTTATAGGAGTAGTCGAACAGGATACACTTGGCATACTCCTGCTCCAGTCGTTTTTGAGTTGTTCCGGTGGCGGCGCGAACGACCTGGCCGAATGTGGCAGAGTATTCGAAGGCGAAGCCTTTTTCCGAAAGCTTGTCGCGCATCATTTTCCAGACATCACCGGCGGCCCCGCGATGCCCTTCGTCTACAAGGACGAGATTGTTGTTCTCGAATGACTCAATGGCGACGGTCTTGTTGCCCATAGCTTCTTTGAGCTTGGTGACTTCAATAATCTCGACTGCTTTTCCTGTAAAAAGTGACGGACCGTCCTTGCGAAAAAGATCTGCCTCGATGCCCGATC